>CAJNCK010000067.1:0-78 GCA_905221245.1 bacterium | reverse complement strand
GGGGGGGGGGGGGGGGGGGGGGGGGGGGGGGGGGGGGGGGGGGGGGGGGGGGGGGGGGGGGGGGGGGGGGGGGGGGGG
>CAJNCK010000066.1:0-79 GCA_905221245.1 bacterium | reverse complement strand
CTGCTTCTGCTGTCTTCGTCAAATCAGCTGCTGGAATAACCGCTGTCTTACCTGACGGTGTTGTAACAGTTGCGTTACC
>CAJNCK010000065.1:0-80 GCA_905221245.1 bacterium | reverse complement strand
GTTATTCCAGCAGCTGATTTGACGAAGACAGCAGAAGCAGCGTCTAAACCAAATGCAGGCGACGATGTGATTACCCCAGC
>CAJNCK010000064.1:0-80 GCA_905221245.1 bacterium | reverse complement strand
TTTACCTTATCCTCAATAGCTTTCTTCTCTTCTGGAGTAAGGGCTTCTGGATTGGCTACTACTGTCTTAGAGGCTGGGGT
>CAJNCK010000063.1:0-80 GCA_905221245.1 bacterium | reverse complement strand
CTTGCGCTTGTTGAAGCTGAAGTACTTGCTGATGTACTTGCACTTGTTGAGGCTGAAGTGCTAGCTGAAGTACTTGCGCT
>CAJNCK010000062.1:0-84 GCA_905221245.1 bacterium | reverse complement strand
TTGTTGTTTGTTGTTTGTTGTTTGTTGTTTGTTGTTTGTTGTTTGTTGTTTGTTGTTTGTTGTTTGTTGTTTGTTGTTTGTTGT
>CAJNCK010000061.1:0-86 GCA_905221245.1 bacterium | reverse complement strand
AAGACAGCGGTTATTCCAGCAGCTGATTTGACGAAGACAGCAGAAGCAGCGTCTAAACCAAATGCAGGCGACGATGTGATTACCCC
>CAJNCK010000060.1:0-87 GCA_905221245.1 bacterium | reverse complement strand
ATCTTATTTAATCTTATTTAATCTTATTTAATCTTATTTAATCTTATTTAATCTTATTTAATCTTATTTAATCTTATTTAATCTTAT
>CAJNCK010000059.1:0-89 GCA_905221245.1 bacterium | reverse complement strand
GTGCTTGCTGAAGTGCTTGCGCTTGTTGAAGCTGAAGTACTTGCTGATGTACTTGCACTTGTTGAGGCTGAAGTGCTAGCTGAAGTACT
>CAJNCK010000058.1:0-92 GCA_905221245.1 bacterium | reverse complement strand
GCTTCTGCTGTCTTCGTCAAATCAGCTGCTGGAATAACCGCTGTCTTACCTGACGGTGTTGTAACAGTTGCGTTACCCTTATCATCTACTAC
>CAJNCK010000057.1:0-97 GCA_905221245.1 bacterium | reverse complement strand
ACGGCTTTTACCTTATCCTCAATAGCTTTCTTCTCTTCTGGAGTAAGGGCTTCTGGATTGGCTACTACTGTCTTAGAGGCTGGCTTAACTACATCGT
>CAJNCK010000056.1:0-101 GCA_905221245.1 bacterium | reverse complement strand
CTTGCTGAAGTGCTTGCGCTTGTTGAAGCTGAGGTGCTTGCTGATGTACTTGCGCTTGTTGAAGCCGATGTGCTTGCTGAAGTGCTTGCGCTTGTTGAAGC
>CAJNCK010000055.1:0-104 GCA_905221245.1 bacterium | reverse complement strand
ACCCCAGCCTCTAAGACAGTAGTAGCCAATCCAGAAGCCCTTACTCCAGAAGAGAAGAAAGCTATTGAGGATAAGGTTAAAGCCGTTAACCCAGGAGCTACGGT
>CAJNCK010000054.1:0-105 GCA_905221245.1 bacterium | reverse complement strand
TAACGCAACTGTTACAACACCGTCAGGTAAGACAGCGGTTATTCCAGCAGCTGATTTGACGAAGACAGCAGAAGCAGCGTCTAAACCAAATGCAGGCGACGATGT
>CAJNCK010000053.1:0-110 GCA_905221245.1 bacterium | reverse complement strand
GCTTCTGGATTGGCTACTACTGTCTTAGAGGCTGGGGTAATCACATCGTCGCCTGCATTTGGTTTAGACGCTGCTTCTGCTGTCTTCGTCAAATCAGCTGCTGGAATAAC
>CAJNCK010000052.1:0-116 GCA_905221245.1 bacterium | reverse complement strand
AGCGCAAGTACATCGGCTAGCACGTCAGCAAGTACCTCAGCTTCAACAAGTGCAAGTACGTCAGCAAGTACATCGGCCTCAACAAGCGCAAGCACGTCAGCAAGTACCTCAGCTTC
>CAJNCK010000051.1:0-118 GCA_905221245.1 bacterium | reverse complement strand
GGTTCCAAAACAAATCATCAACATCATGGCAGATGGTTCTCGTTTTAGAGCTGTGTTGTTTCGAATGGTTCCAAAACAAATCATCAACATCATGGCAGATGGTTCTCGTTTTAGAGCT
>CAJNCK010000050.1:0-137 GCA_905221245.1 bacterium | reverse complement strand
ACATCAGCAAGTACGTCAGCCTCAACAAGCGCAAGTACATCGGCTAGCACGTCAGCAAGTACATCAGCTTCAACAAGCGCAAGTACTTCAGCTAGCACTTCAGCCTCAACAAGTGCAAGTACATCAGCAAGTACTTC
>CAJNCK010000049.1:0-146 GCA_905221245.1 bacterium | reverse complement strand
ATTCCAGCAGCTGATTTGACGAAGACAGCAGAAGCAGCGTCTAAACCAAATGCAGGCGACGATGTGATTACCCCAGCGTCTAAGACAGTAGTAGCCAATCCAGAAGCCCTTACTCCAGAAGAGAAGAAAGCTATTGAGGATAAGGT
>CAJNCK010000048.1:0-149 GCA_905221245.1 bacterium | reverse complement strand
ACCTTATCCTCAATAGCTTTCTTCTCTTCTGGAGTAAGCGCTTCTGGATTGGCTACTACTGTCTTAGAGGCTGGCTTAACTACATCGTCGCCTGCATTTGGTTTAGACGCTGCTTCTGCTGTCTTCGTCAAATCAGCTGCTGGAATAAC
>CAJNCK010000047.1:0-155 GCA_905221245.1 bacterium | reverse complement strand
ATTCCAGCAGCTGATTTGACGAAGACAGCAGAAGCAGCGTCTAAACCAAATGCAGGCGACGATGTGATTACCCCAGCGTCTAAGACAGTAGTAGCCAATCCAGAAGCCCTTACTCCAGAAGAGAAGAAAGCTATTGAGGATAAGGTAAAAGCCGT
>CAJNCK010000046.1:0-158 GCA_905221245.1 bacterium | reverse complement strand
CTTACTCCAGAAGAGAAGAAAGCTATTGAGGATAAGGTAAAAGCTGTTAACCCAGGTGCTACGGTGGTAGTAGATGACAAAGGTAACGCAACTGTTACAACACCGTCAGGTAAGACAGCGGTTATTCCAGCAGCTGATTTGACGAAGACAGCAGAAGC
>CAJNCK010000045.1:0-158 GCA_905221245.1 bacterium | reverse complement strand
GCTGTCTTACCTGACGGTGTTGTAACAGTTGCGTTACCTTTGTCATCTACTACCACCGTAGCTCCTGGGTTAACGGCTTTAACCTTATCCTCAATAGCTTTCTTCTCTTCTGGAGTAAGGGCTTCTGGATTGGCTACTACTGTCTTAGAGGCTGGGGT
>CAJNCK010000044.1:0-158 GCA_905221245.1 bacterium | reverse complement strand
AAGACAGCGGTTATTCCAGCAGCTGATTTGACGAAGACAGCAGAAGCAGCGTCTAAACCAAATGCAGGCGACGATGTAGTTACCCCAGCCTCTAAGACAGTAGTAGCCAATCCAGAAGCCCTTACTCCAGAAGAGAAGAAAGCTATTGAGGATAAGGT
>CAJNCK010000043.1:0-171 GCA_905221245.1 bacterium | reverse complement strand
AGGCTCGGTAGCTCAGTTGGTAGAGCAATGGATTGAAGCTCCATGTGTCGGCGGTTCGATTCCGTCTCGCGCCATTTTTACTTATAGTGTGTATGCGGGTGTAGTTTAGTGGTAAAACTACAGCCTTCCAAGCTGTTGTCGCGAGTTCGATTCTCGTCACCCGCTTTGAAC
>CAJNCK010000042.1:0-173 GCA_905221245.1 bacterium | reverse complement strand
GTCAAATCAGCTGCTGGAATAACCGCTGTCTTACCTGACGGTGTTGTAACAGTTGCGTTACCCTTATCATCTACTACAACCGTAGCTCCTGGGTTAACGGCTTTTACCTTATCCTCAATAGCTTTCTTCTCTTCTGGAGTAAGGGCTTCTGGATTGGCTACTACTGTCTTAGA
>CAJNCK010000041.1:0-187 GCA_905221245.1 bacterium | reverse complement strand
AGCGCTTGATAGCCCTGTATTCATGGGATTTTCGCTCAAACTGATTCATGATTTGAACACGGACACGACTCATAGCGTGGCTGAGATGTTGGACAATGTGAAAGCGGTCGAGAACGATTTTAGCACACGGAAAAAGTTTTCTAGCCAAGTCATAGTAGGGACTAAACATATCCATAGTAATGATTTT
>CAJNCK010000040.1:0-188 GCA_905221245.1 bacterium | reverse complement strand
TCTAAGACAGTAGTAGCCAATCCAGAAGCCCTTACTCCAGAAGAGAAGAAAGCTATTGAGGATAAGGTAAAAGCCGTTAACCCAGGAGCTACGGTTGTAGTAGATGACAAAGGTAACGCAACTGTTACAACACCGTCAGGTAAGACAGCGGTTATTCCAGCAGCTGATTTGACGAAGACAGCAGAAGC
>CAJNCK010000039.1:0-190 GCA_905221245.1 bacterium | reverse complement strand
AAGCGCAATGCCTTTGGATTTCGAAACTTTGAAAACTTCAAAAAACGGATTTTTATTGCTCTGAACATCAAAAAAGAGGCTCTATAATATTTGTAGTGGGTAACCCCCCTATAGATATTATGGAGCCTATTTTTGTGTAGAAAAAAAGTCCCATATAACCTATAATGAAAAGCGACTAAACAACTCATTA
>CAJNCK010000038.1:0-191 GCA_905221245.1 bacterium | reverse complement strand
GCTGACGTGCTGGCACTTGTTGAGGCAGATGTGCTAGCTGAAGTACTTGCGCTTGTTGAAGCCGACGTACTTGCTGAGGTACTTGCACTTGTTGAGGCAGATGTGCTTGCTGAAGTACTTGCGCTTGTTGAGGCCGATGTACTTGCACTTGTCGAAGCTGAAGTGCTTGCTGACGTGCTGGCACTTGTTGA
>CAJNCK010000037.1:0-200 GCA_905221245.1 bacterium | reverse complement strand
GCTAGCACATCTGCCTCAACAAGTGCAAGTACATCAGCAAGTACATCGGCTTCAACAAGTGCAAGTACGTCAGCAAGCACTTCAGCTTCGACAAGTGCAAGTACATCAGCAAGTACGTCGGCTTCAACAAGTGCAAGTACATCTGCTAGCACGTCAGCCTCAACAAGCGCAAGTACATCGGCTAGCACGTCAGCAAGTAC
>CAJNCK010000036.1:0-227 GCA_905221245.1 bacterium | reverse complement strand
GCTGACGTGCTGGCACTTGTTGAGGCAGATGTGCTAGCTGAAGTACTTGCGCTTGTTGAAGCCGACGTACTTGCTGATGTACTTGCACTTGTTGAGGCCGATGTGCTTGCTGAAGTACTTGCGCTTGTTGAAGCTGATGTGCTTGCTGATGTACTTGCGCTTGTTGAGGCCGATGTACTTGCACTTGTCGAAGCTGAAGTGCTTGCTGACGTGCTGGCACTTGTTGA
>CAJNCK010000035.1:0-259 GCA_905221245.1 bacterium | reverse complement strand
CCGATAGGAATCTGACCATTCTCAATAGCTTCTTGTACACTAGGCAATTTCAAAAATTCTTCCATCATCAACTCCTCCGGCACCATCGGGATGGCACTTGGGCGCTGTCCTGTCCAGGCTTCTTGGAGGGAAGCCACTTTCTGACGAAGGTTATTGAGGACTTGGTTTTCGTTGTCTCCAGAGACTGGGAGTGCCAGCTGGATGACATCCACGTCTTCACGCTTCATGAGAGCCCGTCCCTTGATGTCTTCCATGGTCA
>CAJNCK010000034.1:0-260 GCA_905221245.1 bacterium | reverse complement strand
GTACTTGCGCTTGTTGAGGCCGATGTACTTGCACTTGTCGAAGCTGAAGTGCTTGCTGACGTGCTGGCACTTGTTGAGGCAGATGTGCTAGCTGATGTACTTGCGCTTGTTGAAGCTGAAGCGCTTGCACTTGTTGAGGCCGATGTACTTGCACTTGTTGAGGCTGACGTGCTTGCTGAAGTACTTGCGCTTGTTGAAGCTGAAGTACTTGCTGATGTACTTGCACTTGTTGAGGCTGAAGTGCTAGCTGAAGTACTTGC
>CAJNCK010000033.1:0-266 GCA_905221245.1 bacterium | reverse complement strand
ATTCCAGCAGCTGATTTGACGAAGACAGCAGAAGCAGCGTCTAAACCAAATGCAGGCGACGATGTGATTACCCCAGCGTCTAAGACAGTAGTAGCCAATCCAGAAGCCCTTACTCCAGAAGAGAAGAAAGCTATTGAGGATAAGGTTAAAGCCGTTAACCCAGGAGCTACGGTTGTAGTAGATGATAAGGGTAACGCAACTGTTACAACACCGTCAGGTAAGACAGCGGTTATTCCAGCAGCTGATTTGACGAAGACAGCAGAAGC
>CAJNCK010000032.1:0-300 GCA_905221245.1 bacterium | reverse complement strand
GATTCGCATTTGAAGTGCAACTTTTGAACCGCCACAAAAGCACCATCAGCCGCGAAATCAGACGGCACCGCACCCAAGGGCAGCAATACAGCGCCGAAAAAGCCCAGCGGCAAAGCCGGACTATCAAACAGCGTAAGCGACAACCCTATAAGCTCGATTCGCAGCTGATTCAGCACATCGACACCCTTATCCGCCGCAAACTCAGTCCCGAACAAGTATGCGCCTACCTGTGCAAACACCACCAGATCACGCTCCACCACAGCACCATTTACCGCTACCTTCGCCAAGACAAAAGCAACG
>CAJNCK010000031.1:0-326 GCA_905221245.1 bacterium | reverse complement strand
TTCGAACCCACGCACGCTTTTACACGCCTGACGGTTTTCAAGACCGTTCCCTTCAGCCGGACTTGGGTAATCCTCCATATTATTCAAATGGACCTTGTAGGACTTGAACCTACGACCACTCGGTTATGAGCCGAGAGCTCTAACCAGCTGAGCTAAAGGTCCAACAAGATCATTATAGCGGCGAAGGGGATCGAACCCCCGACCTCCCGGGTATGAACCGGACGCTCTAGCCAGCTGAGCTACACCGCCATGAATCGGGAAGACAGGATTCGAACCTGCGACACCTTGGTCCCAAACCAAGTACTCTACCAAGCTGAGCTACTTCC
>CAJNCK010000030.1:0-340 GCA_905221245.1 bacterium | reverse complement strand
AGCGCTTGATAGCCCTGTATTCATGGGATTTTCGCTCAAACTGATTCATGATTTGAACACGGACACGACTCATAGCGCGGCTGAGATGTTGGACAATGTGAAAGCGATCAAGAACGATTTTAGCGTTAGGAAAAAGTTTTCTGGTAATATCGTAGTAGGGGCTAAACATATCCATAGTAATGATTTTCACCTGACAACGAACGGCTCTATCGTAGCGCAGAAAGTGATTTCGGATGATAGCTTGTGTTCTACCTTCAAGAACGGTGATAATGTTGAGATTATCAAAGTCTTGTGCAATGAAACTCATTTTTCCCTTGGTAAAGGCATACTCGTCCCAAGA
>CAJNCK010000029.1:0-410 GCA_905221245.1 bacterium | reverse complement strand
TTGGGCGCGTAGCTCAGGTGGTTAGAGCGCACGCCTGATAAGCGTGAGGTCGGTGGTTCGAGTCCACTCGTGCCCATTAATAGGAGAATTACTCAAGAGGCTGAAGAGGACGGTTTGCTAAATCGTTAGGTCGGGTAACTGGCGCAAGGGTTCGAATCCCTTATTCTCCGTTTCATTTAGAGTTTATAACTCTTTTTTCTTTTTTCAGAATACTAGAATAAAAACTTCAGATTTGTAAAACTTAATTGGATTACTTTTCTGAAGTTTTTTTGACTCTTAGTCAACTGTTGTGGGCATAAGAAAGGCTAGAATCTTTATATATTGTCGATTTTAGGCTCTTTGTCAACTGTAGTGGGTTGAAGAAAAGCTAAGCTCGAGAAAGGACAAAATTTGCCCTTTCTTTTTTGATG
>CAJNCK010000028.1:0-428 GCA_905221245.1 bacterium | reverse complement strand
ACCCCAGCCTCTAAGACAGTAGTAGCCAATCCAGAAGCCCTTACTCCAGAAGAGAAGAAAGCTATTGAGGATAAGGTTAAAGCCGTTAACCCAGGAGCTACGGTTGTAGTAGATGGCAAAGGTAACGCAACTGTTACAACACCGTCAGGTAAGACAGCGGTTATTCCAGCAGCTGATTTGACGAAGACAGCAGAAGCAGCGTCTAAACCAAATGCAGGCGACGATGTAGTTACCCCAGCCTCTAAGACAGTAGTAGCCAATCCAGAAGCCCTTACTCCAGAAGAGAAGAAAGCTATTGAGGATAAGGTTAAAGCCGTTAACCCAGGAGCTACGGTGGTAGTAGATGACAAAGGTAACGCAACTGTTACAACACCGTCAGGTAAGACAGCGGTTATTCCAGCAGCTGATTTGACGAAGACAGCAGAAGC
>CAJNCK010000027.1:0-482 GCA_905221245.1 bacterium | reverse complement strand
GTCAAATCAGCTGCTGGAATAACCGCTGTCTTACCTGACGGTGTTGTAACAGTTGCGTTACCCTTATCATCTACTACCACCGTAGCACCTGGGTTAACAGCTTTAACCTTATCCTCAATAGCTTTCTTCTCTTCTGGAGTAAGGGCTTCTGGATTGGCTACTACTGTCTTAGACGCTGGGGTAATCACATCGTCGCCTGCATTTGGTTTAGACGCTGCTTCTGCTGTCTTCGTCAAATCAGCTGCTGGAATAACCGCTGTCTTACCTGACGGTGTTGTAACAGTTGCGTTACCCTTATCATCTACTACAACCGTAGCTCCTGGGTTAACGGCTTTTACCTTATCCTCAATAGCTTTCTTCTCTTCTGGAGTAAGGGCTTCTGGATTGGCTACTACTGTCTTAGACGCTGGGGTAATCACATCGTCGCCTGCATTTGGTTTAGACGCTGCTTCTGCTGTCTTCGTCAAATCAGCTGCTGGAAT
>CAJNCK010000026.1:0-501 GCA_905221245.1 bacterium | reverse complement strand
CGCTATGAGTCGTGTCCGTGTTCAAATCATGAATCAGTTTGAGCGAAAATCCCATGAATACAGGGCTATCAAGCGCTACTGGAAGCTTATTCAACAAGATAGTCGTAAACTCAGCGATAAACGGTTTTATCGCCCTACTTTTCGCATGCACTTAACAAATAAAGAGATTCTAGACAAGCTTTTGAGCTATTCAGAAGACTTGAGACACCACTATAATCTCTATCAGCTCTTGCTTTTTCACTTTCAGAACAAGGAGCCAGACAAATTTTTCGGACTCATTGAGGACAATCTGAAACAGGTTCATCCTCTTTTTCAGACTGTCTTTAAAACATTCCTCAAGGATAAAGAAAAGATTGTCAACGCTCTTCAATTACCCTATTCCAACGCCAAATTAGAAGCGACTAATAATCTCATTAAACTCATCAAGCGCAATGCCTTTGGATTTCGAAACTTTGAAAACTTCAAAAAACGGATTTTTATTGCTCTGAACATCAAAAAAGA
>CAJNCK010000025.1:0-514 GCA_905221245.1 bacterium | reverse complement strand
TCCTCGAACATTACTTATATATATAGGATTGACGTCCTTTAGATTATATAAACTATATAAAATAGATTCATAAGTCGAAATGGTTGTATTCTTCGCTTCAATTTGCTGTTGAAGTATCTCCTCATCTAGACTTTCTCCACCGACTTGTGAATAGTAAAGAGTCGGTAGTTCACCGGCTTTTCCTCCTAGACTCTCTGAAAAGAGGATAACTCCTCTAAGTAGGGGAACCATTATATTTTCCGCATAGGACTTAGCGCTATCATAGGCTTCCCCTTTCAACTCCTCCTCTGTAATCAAATTATTAAAGGCACTAATGACATCGTTATAATAATTCACACGGCTGCTTAATACACTATTGGCTGTACTACCCTGCGAATCTGCTGAGCCTATATCTACTTTAATCCCCATTCTTCTCCTCCTTCTCCTCATTTTGTAATTCAAGACGGCGTTGTTGAAAAAGAAGTTCCTCTTTTTCGCCCTCTAGCTTGCTCATTGCTTTTTTTAATTCTTCTTT
>CAJNCK010000024.1:0-553 GCA_905221245.1 bacterium | reverse complement strand
CAGATAATCTTTGAATATTGCTGTTGTTCTAAGGTCTAGATTCCCGCCTTCGTGGGAATGACGGTTCAGTTGCTACGGTTATTGTCAGGTTTCGGTTATGTTGGAATTTCGGGAAACTTATGAATTGAAACCTTTGCAAAAATAGTCTGTTAACGAAATTTGACGCATAAAAATGCGCCAAAAAATTTTCAATTGCCTAAAACCTTCCTAATATTGAGCAAAAAGTAGGAAAAATCAGAAAAGTTTTGCATTTTGAAAATGAGATTGAGCATAAAATTTTAGTAACCTATGTTATTGCAAAGGTCTCGGATTAAATTTAAATCAGGACAAGGCGACGAAGCCGCAGACAGTACAAATAGTACGGAACCGATTCACTTGGTGCTTCAGCACCTTAGAGAATCGTTCTCTTTGAGCTAAGGCGAGGCAACGCCGTACTGGTTTTTGTTAATCCACTATAACTTTAATCAGTCGGACAAAATGCCTTTATCCGATGGAACCGTTTTCCGCCCGAACGGAAATAAGCGGTTTTCCCCTGTAAACAGATAAAACCAAC
>CAJNCK010000023.1:0-596 GCA_905221245.1 bacterium | reverse complement strand
GTTTATTTCATGTTTCCCTATATGCTACAAGCCTACTATAAATGGAAATATCCTGAAGAATACCGCGAATGGGAAGGAAAATCAGTGGAAGAATGGTATGGAATGAAATATTTAAAAAAACACAAGGAGTTATTAAAAAATGAATAATAAAAACAAAAATAAAAATAAAGAATTATAACCGTTAGGTAGTATTGTCTATCTTTAAGAAGGAACGCAAAAATTAATGATTATTGGTCGTGGAGTTATCTTTGACGACGAGGAAACTGGAGAAAAAGCATTTGCTGATTATATGGGTGTTTTGTACCCAATGGGCTTTCAAACGGAATCGACGCTTTTCTTTCAACATGAAAATATTGACAAAGTCGTTTTTGTAGGCTATTCAGATGAGGAAGAGGGACGTTTTTTAGAAGTTTATGAGAAGTGGACGAAAACACTTACGATTCCTAAGAAAGAGATAAAATAGAATTACAGTGGAGTAACTATCATAGATTCTCTATATTCGACGTAGTAATGCTAATCCTGTCTTTTTGCTGAAAGCTTTAAAACCATTAAAAGTGTAACAAAATTCGAATAAGCTATATTTTTAGAGATTGTTT
>CAJNCK010000022.1:0-603 GCA_905221245.1 bacterium | reverse complement strand
GACTGGGAGTGCCAGCTGGATGACATCCACGTCTTCACGCTTCATGAGAGCCCGTCCCTTGATGTCTTCCATGGTCATGGCAAGGGGCGTAGAGCCCACAATCGTCCGCACTTCACTAGCTTCATTTTGTGGTAGGCTCAACTGGTGCTTGAAGGCAGAAATTGCCTCATTATAGGATGCTATTCTAGCTTCTCCTACCCTTATAGTCAATCAACAAGAAAGCCACATCATGAGGGTGGAACTTGACGGCAAGAGACAGGATTTTTTTGTAAATAGCATAGCAGATAAATAATCGAAAATATAGAATTTTCAAGGTACTAGAAAGAAAACGTTCTCGTTCTATTATACCACAATATCAAAACAATCCTCGTCCCATAGGAACAAAGCTATATTTTTGTATCATGAATTTAGGCTTATGACCACGCTAATTCATCTTACGAAATGGAACAGACAAAAAACGAGGAGTTTCTTTAATGTCAAAGCAGCTCCTCGTTTTTGATTTTGATTTAAAGTATAGTGATTTCTTAAACAATCTCTAAAAATATAGCTTATTCGAATTTTGTTACACTTTTAATGGTTTTAAAGCTTTCAGCAAAAAGACAG
>CAJNCK010000021.1:0-627 GCA_905221245.1 bacterium | reverse complement strand
GTGATAATGTTGAGATTATCAAAGTCTTGTGCAATGAAACTCATTTTTCCCTTGGTAAAGGCATACTCGTCCCAAGACATAATCTCAGGAAGATGAGAAAAATCATACTTAAAACGGAAGTCATTGAGCTTGCGAATGACAGTTGAAGTTGAAATAGCCAGTTGATGAGCGATATCGGTCATAGAAGTTTTTTCAATCAACTTTTGCGCAATCTTTTGGTTGATGATACGAGGAATTTGGTGATTTTTCTTGACGAGAGAGGTCTCGGCTACCATCATTTTAGAGCAGTGATAGCACTTGAAACGACGCTTTTTAAGGAGGATTCTGGTAGGCATACCAGTTGTTTCAAGGTAAGGAATTTTCGATGGTTTTTGGAAGTCATATTTCTTCATTTGACTTCCACATTCAGGACAAGATGGGGCCTCATAATCCAGTTTGGCGATGATTTCCTTGTGGGTACCTCTATTAACAACATCCATAATTTGGACATTAGGGTCTTTGATATCGAGTAGTTTTGTGATAAAATGTAATTGTTCCATATGAATCTTTCTAATGAGTTGTTTAGTCGCTTTTCATTATAGGTTATATGGGACTTTTTTTCTACACAAAAATAGGCTCCATAATATC
>CAJNCK010000020.1:0-632 GCA_905221245.1 bacterium | reverse complement strand
GCGCTTGTTGAAGCTGAAGTACTTGCTGATGTACTTGCACTTGTTGAGGCTGAAGTGCTAGCTGAAGTACTTGCGCTCGTTGAAGCCGATGTACTTGCTGATGTACTTGCGCTTGTTGAAGCCGATGTACTTGCTGATGTACTTGCGCTTGTTGAAGCTGAAGTACTTGCACTTGTTGAGGCCGATGTACTTGCACTTGTCGAAGCTGAAGTGCTTGCTGACGTGCTGGCACTTGTTGAGGCAGATGTGCTAGCTGATGTACTTGCGCTTGTTGAAGCTGAGGTACTTGCTGATGTACTTGCGCTCGTTGAAGCTGAAGTACTTGCTGATGTACTTGCACTTGTTGAAGCCGATGTACTTGCTGATGTGCTTGCTGATGTACTTGCGCTTGTTGAGGCCGATGTACTTGCTGATGTGCTTGCGCTTGTTGAGGCTGACGTGCTAGCAGATGTACTTGCACTTGTTGAAGCTGAGGTACTTGCTGACGTGCTAGCCGATGTACTTGCGCTTGTTGAGGCTGACGTGCTAGCAGATGTACTTGCACTTGTTGAAGCCGACGTACTTGCTGATGTACTTGCACTTGTTGAAGCCGATGTACTTGCTGACGTACTTGCACTTGTTGAGGCAGATGT
>CAJNCK010000019.1:0-659 GCA_905221245.1 bacterium | reverse complement strand
ACCCCAGCGTCTAAGACAGTAGTAGCCAATCCAGAAGCCCTTACTCCAGAAGAGAAGAAAGCTATTGAGGATAAGGTTAAAGCCGTTAACCCAGGAGCTACGGTTGTAGTAGATGGCAAAGGTAACGCAACTGTTACAACACCGTCAGGTAAGACAGCAGTTATTCCAGCAGCGGATTTGACGAAGACAGCAGAAGCAGCGTCTAAACCAAATGCAGGCGACGATGTAGTTACCCCAGCCTCTAAGACAGTAGTAGCCAATCCAGAAGCCCTTACTCCAGAAGAGAAGAAAGCTATTGAGGATAAGGTTAAAGCCGTTAACCCAGGAGCTACGGTGGTAGTAGATGACAAAGGTAACGCAACTGTTACAACACCGTCAGGTAAGACAGCAGTTATTCCAGCAGCTGATTTGACGAAGACAGCAGAAGCAGCGTCTAAACCAAATGCAGGCGACGATGTAGTTAAGCCAGCCTCTAAGACAGTAGTAGCCAATCCAGAAGCCCTTACTCCAGAAGAGAAGAAAGCTATTGAGGATAAGGTAAAAGCCGTTAACCCAGGAGCTACGGTTGTAGTAGATGACAAAGGTAACGCAACTGTTACAACACCGTCAGGTAAGACAGCGGTTATTCCAGCAGCTGATTTGACGAAGACAGCAGAAGC
>CAJNCK010000018.1:0-740 GCA_905221245.1 bacterium | reverse complement strand
GCTTCTGCTGTCTTCGTCAAATCAGCTGCTGGAATAACCGCTGTCTTACCTGACGGTGTTGTAACAGTTGCGTTACCTTTGCCATCTACTACAACCGTAGCTCCTGGGTTAACGGCTTTAACCTTATCCTCAATAGCTTTCTTCTCTTCTGGAGTAAGGGCTTCTGGATTGGCTACTACTGTCTTAGAGGCTGGGGTAATCACATCGTCGCCTGCATTTGGTTTAGACGCTGCTTCTGCTGTCTTCGTCAAATCAGCTGCTGGAATAACTGCTGTCTTACCTGACGGTGTTGTAACAGTTGCGTTACCTTTGTCATCTACTACAACCGTAGCTCCTGGGTTAACGGCTTTAACCTTATCCTCAATAGCTTTCTTCTCTTCTGGAGTAAGGGCTTCTGGATTGGCTACTACTGTCTTAGAGGCTGGCTTAACTACATCGTCGCCTGCATTTGGTTTAGACGCTGCTTCTGCTGTCTTCGTCAAATCAGCTGCTGGAATAACCGCTGTCTTACCTGACGGTGTTGTAACAGTTGCGTTACCCTTATCATCTACTACAACCGTAGCTCCTGGGTTAACGGCTTTTACCTTATCCTCAATAGCTTTCTTCTCTTCTGGAGTAAGGGCTTCTGGATTGGCTACTACTGTCTTAGAGGCTGGCTTAACTACATCGTCGCCTGCATTTGGTTTAGACGCTGCTTCTGCTGTCTTCGTCAAATCAGCTGCTGGAATAACCGCTGTCTT
>CAJNCK010000017.1:0-815 GCA_905221245.1 bacterium | reverse complement strand
TTTAAAGCAAGTTTTGAGGAGAGTTTAAATTTATTAGATGATGGCGTCTCAGGGAAATTTGCTCGGGACATTTACCAAGATGCTTTAAAAAAAGAGCAATTTAGAGGAACAAAAAAATCATATGTTTGGCTGGTAATTCTGACTTTCCTATTTATAATTGGTCCCAATTGGTTGATTGTAGCTTTAAATGATTATTTATTTTACCATTCTGATCCTAGAGATTTAACAGTCCCTTTACCCGACATTAATTTTCTTCCTTACTGGGTATTTTGGATAGCACTTGCAATATGGCTTTTATTGATTATACTAGGGAAGCGATACAATCAGCAGTTTATTTTGATTTATAGGGGCCAATTCCATTTTATGGTTACCTTTATTATCTGGCTAGTTGTTGAACTCAATCTTTTTTCTCTAAACTTAATTTATGCAGTAGCTGGATTTTGGGGAATGTTCACTTTTGTAGGATTGATATTATTAATAATTATTTCAATGATTCTTTCTAGGTGTGAGTCATTAGGAAAATTGTTATATGGGACAACTCTAAAGAAAAGTTTTAGTGATAGATTCTTCGGCAAGATGTTTAGCATAATTGCCAAGTATGGTGGTTTGGTTGTAGCAATTTGGCTAGTCATTCGTATTTTTTTCTCAAGTTCGATGGAGAATAGTAATAATTTGATTGGAGGACTCGGTATTTTGGCTTCAATACTGATTCTTAATATTTTAGTTGTTGCTTTTGAAGTTTATTTCATGTTTCCCTATATGCTACAAGCCTACTATAAATGGAAATATCCTGAAGAATACCGCGAATGGGAAGG
>CAJNCK010000016.1:0-2010 GCA_905221245.1 bacterium | reverse complement strand
AAGCGCAATGCCTTTGGATTTCGAAACTTTGAAAACTTCAAAAAACGGATTTTTATTGCTCTGAACATCAAAAAAGAAAGGGCAAATTTTGTCCTTTCTCGAGCTTAGCTTTTCTTCAACCCACTACAGTTGACAAAGAGCCAAAAAAGAAAGGACGAAATGTGTCCTTTCTCGATCTTAACTTTTCTTCAACCCACTACAGTTGACACAGAGCCGAAAAACTCCAAAAGTTTTTTCAACTCTTGGAGTTTTTCCTGACTGATTAGCCAATTCTCAACTATCTACCAATACGCCTTATTCTTCATTATCATTTTTACGGCGTTTCGCTACTAAACCTAATCCTGTTAGACCAGCCACAACTCCGAGGAGAGCAGATGAGATTGATGAAGTTTCACCAGTATTTGGTAATTGCTTACGTGTCTTAGTGGTTTCAGTTTGAGGAGCTTGACTAGCTGAAGTCGAATGAATCGTTGATGTTGAAGCACTTGCGCTTGTTGATGCCGAATGAGGCATTGATGTTGAGCCGCTTGCACTTGTTGAAGTAGAATGAGGCATTGATTGACTAATGCTTGTTGACAATGATAGTGATTGTGATACCGATGTACTAATTGAATCCGATGTAATAATACTATCAATATCTAAGCTATCAAGTGACAAGCTTTCTGGCATTCCCTTACTTGTAACAACAGATGTGCTTGCTGACGTACTTGCACTTGTTGAGGCTGACGTGCTTGCTGAAGTACTTGCGCTTGTTGAAGCCGATGTGCTTGCTGAAGTGCTTGCGCTTGTTGAAGCCGATGTGCTTGCTGATGTGCTTGCGCTTGTTGAAGCTGAGGTACTTGCTGACGTACTTGCACTTGTTGAGGCTGACGTGCTTGCTGAAGTACTTGCGCTCGTTGAAGCCGATGTACTTGCTGACGTACTTGCACTTGTTGAAGCTGATGTACTTGCTGACGTGCTAGCCGATGTACTTGCACTTGTTGAAGCCGATGTACTTGCTGATGTACTTGCACTTGTTGAGGCTGACGTGCTTGCTGACGTACTTGCGCTCGTTGAAGCCGATGTACTTGCTGACGTACTTGCACTTGTTGAAGCCGATGTACTTGCTGATGTACTTGCACTTGTTGAGGCAGATGTGCTAGCTGATGTACTTGCGCTTGTTGAAGCCGATGTACTTGCTGACGTACTTGCACTTGTTGAGGCAGATGTGCTAGCTGATGTACTTGCGCTTGTTGAAGCTGAGGTACTTGCTGACGTGCTTGCGCTTGTTGAGGCCGATGTACTTGCTGACGTACTTGCACTTGTTGAAGCCGATGTACTTGCTGATGTACTTGCGCTTGTTGAAGCCGATGTACTTGCTGAAGTACTTGCGCTTGTTGAAGCCGATGTGCTTGCTGATGTGCTTGCGCTTGTTGAAGCTGAAGTACTTGCTGATGTACTTGCACTTGTTGAGGCTGAAGTGCTAGCTGAAGTACTTGCGCTTGTTGAAGCTGATGTGCTTGCTGATGTACTTGCTGACGTACTTGCGCTTGTTGAAGCTGAGGTACTTGCTGACGTGCTTGCGCTTGTTGAGGCCGATGTACTTGCTGACGTACTTGCACTTGTTGAAGCTGAGGTACTTGCTGACGTGCTAGCCGATGTACTTGCGCTTGTTGAAGCTGATGTACTTGCTGATGTACTTGCGCTTGTTGAAGCCGACGTACTTGCTGAAGTACTTGCGCTCGTTGAAGCTGATGTGCTTGCTGATGTACTTGCGCTTGTTGAGGCTGACGTACTTGCTGATGTACTTGCACTTGTTGAGGCTGAAGTACTTGCTGACGTACTTGCGCTCGTTGAAGCCGATGTACTTGCTGATGTACTTGCGCTTGTTGAGGCTGACGTACTTGCTGAGGTACTTGCTGACGTACTTGCGCTCGTTGAAGCTGAAGTGCTTGCTGACGTGCTGGCACTTGTTGAGGCAGATGTGCTAGCTGAAGTACTTGCGCTTGTTGAAGCCGACGTACTTGCTGA
>CAJNCK010000015.1:0-2016 GCA_905221245.1 bacterium | reverse complement strand
TCAAGACGGCGTTGTTGAAAAAGAAGTTCCTCTTTTTCGCCCTCTAGCTTGCTCATTGCTTTTTTTAATTCTTCTTTTCTTTCAGGTATAAACTATCATTTAAGGCAATGGCAAGGTCTACAATAGGATCCTTATGCCCGTCAGCACCCATGTTAGTCCCAGCGTAGGCGATATAGGTCTCACCTGTCATCGTATCTTTAACCGCAATTGCAGCAACACCTGAATCTTTATCATACATGGAATCTACGATATCATAGCTACTTTCATCAATACCAGCTTTATCTAAGACAGCTTTAGCTTCTCCGATTGGATTATCTCCACCACTTGTGTAATCCTGCTCATAATCGTACACTGCATCTGATAATACAGCCGACATTTCCACCCGACGGTTGCTCTTTTCAATTTCGTTCATACGCCATTCTCCCTATTTTTCAAATATTCTTAAATCTATTTGAATTGACTTATCCATCGATTTCATTTGTATAGAAATCCGATAAATACTTCCACTGGAGTGTTTGATTCTTACTCGACAATTGGTGTCTTCTGGAAAATCATACTTGTTTTTTAAAGTTTTAAAGAGTTCAGAATGATTCTCTGGCTGGTAAATAATTTCAAAAAGCTCTGTTTCCGGACTCTTAAAAGTCTCTTTTACATCTAAAGAAGCGAAATATTCTCTTTTAACAACTAAATTGAGAATTTCCTCATCAAACAAAGGTTCTAACTTCGATTCGTACTGTAATCTCCCATTAGAGTAAGTAACAGGAACTGTTTCTTTAGTATCCCCAAGTGTTATTGTGTAATTACCTTTAATGTCCGCTATAGTAGTATCTAAATTAACTTCATAATTCTTTACGTCGTCTCCAACTGTTACATAAACACTACTTTGATAAGCTTCTAACCCATTAAACTCTTTCTTGTCTTTTTCCAAGAATTCAAACATAGGCTCAAATTTTTTTTCAAATTCATACTGTTCTTTTGTTCTATTTTTTGGAATGGTTTCACCACCCAAACTACATCCAGTCAACGATGCTGCTGTCATAAGTATAACTCCTCCTATCAGTAAGCATAAAATTATTTTTATTTTTTTCATCTTTCTTTACTCCGCGATTATGATGTTCACTATTGATATGTGATTGCGCCTTTAATCAATCATTTAGCGCATCAATGCCTTAATCTTAATGTATATACTCTCACAAACAAAATAATGAACTTGATTTTCTAACATAGTCTCTCTTAGAGGTTTCTTTGCAACGGGTACAACGTTTTGGTCATTGAGTCTCATGCTAATCAAAGCTTGTTTGAAACCTTTTGCTAGGCGCAACGGAGCCTCTATATTACGAGAAATACTTTGGTTCGTAATAACAATTGAAGCATAGCCTGCTAGTAAACCTTGTTTAAAGATAAACTCTAGTCTCTTTTGTGCCACAGGTGTTAAATTCCCAATTATTTCTGTGATATTATAAAGAACAACGGTAACTACATGTTCCTTTAATCCTTCTTGATGTCGTTTATGAAGTTCCGATTCAAGAAGCTCTAGCCTATTTTCGATGTTTTGTATCTCATCCTCATAAATGACTTCTTCCCCAAATCTCTCAAGATTGAGTTTAGAAAGTTTCGGCGCCAAGACGATGACCTTCTGTTTCCCTTTGGTAATGTGTTTCACCAAGGCCACCATCTGCTCTTCTTTATCTGTTAGGTAGAGAAGATTGCCTTTAGCCAGGTTCCAAGTAACGGGCTCAACTGTATCCAAGTCAAGTCCTAATGGCACGAGACCGTGTTCATAGGCAGTCTGCACGCTGGCTCGGCTATAAAAGTCTTTCTCTGTCAACTCCTCCGGCACCATCGGGATGGCACTTGGGCGCTGTCCTGTCCAGGCTTCTTGGAGGGAAGCCACTTCCTGACGAAGGTTATTGAGGACTTGGTTTTCGTTGTCTCCAGGGACTGGGAGTGCCAGCTGGATGACATCCACGTCTTCACGCTTCATGAGAGCCCGTCCCTTGATGTCTTCCATGGTCA
>CAJNCK010000014.1:0-2105 GCA_905221245.1 bacterium | reverse complement strand
AAACAATCTCTAAAAATATAGCTTATTCGAATTTTGTTACACTTTTAATGGTTTTAAAGCTTTCAGCAAAAAGACAGAATTAACATTACTACATTCAATATAGATGAACTATGATAGTTACTCCTTTGTAATTCTATTTTATCTCTTTCTTAGGAACCGTGAGTGTTTTCGTCCATTCTCTATAAATTTCTGAAAAACGTTCCTCTTCCTCATCTGAATAGCCTACAAAAACGACTTTGTCAATATTTTCATGTTGAAAGAAAAGCGTTGATTCCGTTTGAAAGCCCATTGGGTACAAAATACCCATATAATCAGCGAATGCTTTTTCTCCAGTTTCCTCGTCGTCAAAGATAACTCCACGACCAATAATCATTAATTTCTGTGTTCCTTCTTGAAGATAGACAATACTACCTAACGGTAATAATTCTTTGTTTTTATTATTCATTTTTTAATAACTCCTTGTGTTTTTTTAAATATTTTTTTCCATACCACTCTTCGACAGTTTTCCCTTCCCACTCGCGGTATTCTTCAGGATATTTCCATTTATAGTAGCCTTCTAAAAGGAAAGGAAACTCCATAAATACAATTATGGCTATTAAACCAATATTGCCCACGATCCAACATATAAAGAGGCCAAAAACAGTTATAGAAGATGAAAAATTAATAGAAAAAGCTTTGAAAATATAATTAACAATCACAGCCAAGCCCAATATACCGGCTCCATAAATAGCAATACCTTTAGCAATTTTATCTTGTAAGGTAGGTGACTTAATTTCTCCATACATTCGTTTTTTCAAACTTCTAAGCTCCGTTCTTAACATTACATAAGTCAACAATACTTGAAGCCCAAAAAGTACTACGATCCCCCATATTGTTAATATAGGTAAACTCATTGTTATGGCCATCAAATTAAATTCAAACATAAGCCATATCATAAAAGTTATAAAATGAAAGCGATAACGATAAGGGAGGATAAACGTCCGTTTAAAAAATTTACCCATTAATACCAATAACAACCAAATTAACAAGCAAATTAAATAAAGCTCGACTGTTAGCAAAGGATACTGAGAAACCGGTAACCTTAAATCTTTAGGATCAGAATTTTGTAATGATAGGGTAAAAGCAAGGAACATGAAATTTAAACCTATCGGAAACAACAGACTAAGAATAAAAGTTTTAATACCAAACCAAAAGGAAGGTCTCCCTTTCTTAAAGGCTTTCCCAAGTTTATTATAATAATCTTGTTTCTGATACTGTAAAAACCCATCATCTAATAAATTTAAACTCTCCTCAAAACTTGCTTTAAAAATTGATTTCTTCATACTTTTCACCCAAATCCTAATGCCTTTCCAAATCCACCTATAACGTTAGATATATTTTTAACAGTGCCTTTTATACCTTTACCAACATCATCTATCATCTCTTTCGTTCCTTTAACAGGATCATCGAAAAATTTTGGCTTCCAAGCTTTTATACCTTGAATAGCTGTTCCAACAAAGAATCCGACCCCTGCTCCAGCAGGACCAAATATCGCACCTCCAATAGTTGCGCCTTCAAGAGGACCTACACTTGAAACTGCTGAAAGTGCACCTTTTCCAACAGCTTTTCCTACATCCCTGGTTTTGCTAAATTCGTCTGCTCCACTAGAAATCGCTGTAATTCCAAGATCAGCAAACGTCATTACTGTCCCTACTTTCCCCAGAACCTTAGCTACTTTTGGGAAATATTTGAGCCCTTTTCCTAATAAGCCTGTTGCCTCTTCTCCCCCTTTTATGTATTTACCAAGTTTCGCCATTCCGGCATCTCTGGCACCTTCCAATCCTTTTTTAACAATAGTTTCTACAGGACTTGCGATATCAGAAATTCCTTCGAAAGTCTTTTGTAACGTCCCTCCCTTATTACCTAACGATTCATACCATGCCATTATATTCATAACAGAACTTACGTATTTTCTACCTTTTGTTCCTTTATCAACTGAGTCAAGCAATCCTATGACGCCGTCCGATTGTAGAAAAGCCTTAGTCAAGTTTTTCGGTGTTAGTCCAAGTATTTGGGCTCCTCTCTTAAACCAGTCATTATCTGAGATTGCCTTAATTGCATCATAC
>CAJNCK010000013.1:0-3809 GCA_905221245.1 bacterium | reverse complement strand
CGACTTATGAATCTATTTTATATAGTTTATATAATCTAAAGGACGTCAATCCTATATATATAAGTAATGTTCGAGGAATTATCTCAAATGCAACGAGTAAGCGAGATGAGTTACAAAGGAAATTAGAAAAATTGCAGTTGTTTGCGAGTTCTACTAGTGGTCAGTTTTCGGATTCAGAAAGCTTACAGACTTTAGTTTTTCAAGGTTTCGAACAAGTCACAGGTGACTTTGCGAGCTTCGGAGGGACATTCCCCAAACATTCTGGAAAAACGTTGAACTGGGCTAAGAGTATCGAAGGTGAATGGGATAAGAAAGCCAAGATTGATGAAGATTATCAGAAGGTTCTTGAGAAAATAAAAGACGGGAAAGAGCTTAATGAAGATGACGTTAAAAAAATCGATGCTTATAAGAATCGATATTCGAATAGGGAATTACCGGAAAATGTTAAGGAGGCTGTAAAAGAAGAGCATAGAAGAAATAGCAAAGAAATTTCTAAAGAGGAGGCGGCTTCAATCCTTGGGATTCCCAGTTGGAATGAGATCTTAGGTGATGCTAAAAGTGGAACCGAGGCTGTATTTACATATAGAGGAGCTAAGGTATTTCTTAACGGAATTGAAATCACAGTGGACAATAAAGGTAGGATGAGATGGGGAAATAAATTTATTTATAAACAATCTTACCGTTATAGCAATGGAAAAGCGCTAGAAAAAGCGTCGGGATTAGATCTAGAAAACTACCATTACTCTGGAAATCTAAATGGCGTTGCTAGATTTAAAGAAATGGGTAAAGCCGGATGGAGTGGATTAAAGGAAGCAGTAAATCCATTAAATGATTTTAAAGGATGGAAAGACGTAGGAAAATTTGGTATGGCTGCTAAGGGTGCAGGAATACTCTTAACAGCATGGAATGTAAAGGATAACTGGTATAAAAACATCAATGTTAAAGATGGTATTTCAGCGAAAGAAGTTAGAGATTTTGCTATTGATACAACTGTTGATATCGGATCAGGCGCAGCAGCGACGGGAGTTGGAGCAGCTATAGGGAGTGCCTTCCTACCACCTTTAGGGACTGTAGTAGGTGCAGGTGTAGGTGCTTTTACTAATTATGTTTTAAATGATGTTCATATTCCTTTCTTAGGCGGCGGTAAGACTACTGTTGATTTCGTGAAGGATAAAGCTAAGGATCTTGGAAATTGGCTAGGAGGATTGCTAGGTGGATAATACGAGAAAAACTCATAAAAAAAATGAACAATCTAACATGGATTATTTTAAAAGTTTAGCCAATACACGCGCTTCAGCAAATATGATGGTTATTTCTTGGGCAGGAGCTTTTTTACTTGCAATCTTCTTGCTGTTTCAATATTTTTATCTATCTAAGGGATATGGAATAAATCCATTCAGTAATTATTTCTATAGTTTTATTTTTGCCTATTTTATCTATCTAGTAATTGTGAATTTTATTCCATTGACTGGCTCTTTCATATATAAAAAGCAAATTCAGTCTACAATTTTATTGCTGATTTCTTACACAGGGATCTTTCTGTCCTTAATTCTCTTGGCGTATATTATTTTAGTTTATTCTGGACACACTTTGAGAGAATACAATCAGCGAGCTGAGATAGTGATCCCGTTTCTAATTCTTTGTGTGATCGCCGGTTTTGTTTATAATTATTTTTGGCTCAAACAACAACTTAAAGCAGGATTTTCAAAGAAAAGGACAATTGGGAATTATTTTGCAAAATCTAGTGTGTATAGTAGAAATTCGATCTACATTATCTTCGCCTGCTCCATGCTAGGAGCTATACTTTCTGGCTATTTTGGAGTGGTGCTAGGAGTATCCTTAAGCATATTATTCAGCTATGCTTTTACTCAGTTGCTGACAGAAGTGTCCTACCTCTTGTATTTGAAAACGAAAAGCAAGGAATACTGGGAAGATGAACCTGAGAATAATCCGACGTTGTGGGATTTGTTGTGGGATTGGTTGAAAGGCTTTAGCCTGAAAAAAGCCAAGCATCGTATTTTATTAGAAATTACAGTTTTTATATCCTTTATAGTAATTGCCTATAATTTAGGATATTCTAAACCAGGTATAAAATATCCATTTTGGCTAGTGTGGGGAGTAAGAATTTTATTTTATACAATAGTATTTGATATGTTTGGAAGTAAAATTTATTCAATTATTAATAAAAGTAGAAAAAAAAGGAAAAATAAAAAATGAAATTCAAAACAAGGGAATTAAGCTTGCAAAATCTGATTGGTTTTAGTTTATCTTTGGAACCCAAAGAGGATTTTTTTGAACGACTATCAAAAGATTCAAAGGTATTTAAAATTCAGATGATAGAAAATGGATTCTATACAGATGGACCTATATTTTACCAATATAATCCACAAAAGGAGGAACAAGATGTACTAGTATTCACAACTGTTGGAAATAAACTTGAACTAAGGGGTGAAAATAGATCAAATATTTTCTTTCAAGAGTCTTTAGATTTGATTACTGATTTTTATTACCGCCATTACGACCAAGAAGAACCTATTCCTTATGACGAAATCGAAGAAAAGATTAGTACATTAGGCTATAAATTAATTGATATAATTCATGTAATTTTAGATCTTTATGGAGATAAAGTTATAGATTTGTATTGTGAGGTTGAAAAAATAAAATGAAGTTACCAATAGATGTTGTGAAAATTAATCATATTTCGTTTCAAAATGTTGTAAAAAAAAGAATGAAGTTTCATTATAGTCAGATGGAGGCTAATTTAGATCAATTCATTTCAGGAATTGTTGAATCAGGATATAATTTAGAGGGGCCATTCTTTTACAGTCTAAATAATACGCCATTAGATGAGATTATGGATGTTGAAATGTTCATGCCGATATCGAATACTATATGTAACCTAGATGGGTACGAATTTTCATCTTACTTTGAAATTGAAAATTTACTAAAAACGGTTGTCAAAGGAAATTTCTATACGATGACAGAACAAGGGTTTGCAAAATTAATGATTTCGTTAGAAGAAAATGACTTTGATATTGTAACTCCTTTTTACCATTTTTTCCCAAAAGATGGGTTAAATTATTTAGAATTATTAGTTGGTTATAGTGATATAAGTGAGTAATTTATTATACAATATAGTGGGTAAAGGAATATTAAATTTATTGTTTTGTATTAGTAAAATAAGATACCTAAAGAATTGTGAGATGATATAAAAAGTAACTACTCCAAGTTGAAAAAGTCTATTTTGGACAATTTTATTCCATTTTTTCTTTTAGCAGATAAAGTGAAAAAATCTTACAATTACCTTTACATCAGTATTTTGTACTGCACCCCAAAAGTTAGTTTTTTTCTGTCTAACTTTTGGGGTGTTTTATTTTTATTCCTAGTTTACAATATACTGATCTCTGCTTTTGAAATTTATTCCATGTTTCCCTATATGTTGCCAGGTTACTAAAAATTAAAATATCTTGAGGAATATCGTAAGTGGGAAGGTAAGGCAGTAGAAGAATGGTATGGAAAAAAATATTTAAAAAAACACAAGGAGTTATTAAAAAATGAATAATAAAAACAAAGAATTATTACCGTTGGGGAGTATTGTCTATCTTAAGGAACGGAAGAGATGATAGATGATGTTGGTAAAGGTATAAAAGGTACTGTTAAAAATATATCTAACGTTATAGGTGGATTTGGTAAGGCACTTGGATTTGGGTGAAAAGGATGAAGAAATCAATTTTTAAAGCAAGTTTTGAGGAGAGTTTAAATTTATTAGATGATGGCGTCTCAGGGAAATTTGCTCGGGACATTTACCA
>CAJNCK010000012.1:0-5243 GCA_905221245.1 bacterium | reverse complement strand
AGCTAAGCGACTTCCATATCTCACAGGGGGCAACCCCCAACTACTTCCGGCGTTCTAGGGCTTAACTTCTGTGTTCGGCATGGGTACAGGTGTATCTCCTAGGCTATCGTCACTTAACTCTGAGTAATACCTACTCAAAATTGAATATCTATTCAAACCAAGAAAACCTTGCGCTTTTATATTCTCAGTTACTTTGGATAAGTCCTCGAGCTATTAGTATTAGTCCGCTACATGTGTCGCCACACTTCCACTTCTAACCTATCTACCTGATCATCTCTCAGGGCTCTTACTGATATAAAATCATGGGAAATCTCATCTTGAGGTGGGTTTCACACTTAGATGCTTTCAGCGTTTATCCCTTCCCTACATAGCTACCCAGCGATGCCTTTGGCAAGACAACTGGTACACCAGCGGTAAGTCCACTCTGGTCCTCTCGTACTAGGAGCAGATCCTCTCAAATTTCCTACGCCCGCGACGGATAGGGACCGAACTGTCTCACGACGTTCTGAACCCAGCTCGCGTGCCGCTTTAATGGGCGAACAGCCCAACCCTTGGGACCGACTACAGCCCCAGGATGCGACGAGCCGACATCGAGGTGCCAAACCTCCCCGTCGATGTGAACTCTTGGGGGAGATAAGCCTGTTATCCCCAGGGTAGCTTTTATCCGTTGAGCGATGGCCCTTCCATACGGAACCACCGGATCACTAAGCCCGACTTTCGTCCCTGCTCGAGTTGTAGCTCTCGCAGTCAAGCTCCCTTATACCTTTACACTCTGCGAATGATTTCCAACCATTCTGAGGGAACCTTTGGGCGCCTCCGTTACCTTTTAGGAGGCGACCGCCCCAGTCAAACTGCCCGTCAGACACTGTCTCCGATAGGGATCACCTATCTGGGTTAGAGTGGCCATAACACAAGGGTAGTATCCCAACAACGTCTCCTTCGAAACTGGCGTCCCGATCTCATAGACTCCTACCTATCCTGTACATGTGGTACAGACACTCAATATCAAACTGCAGTAAAGCTCCATGGGGTCTTTCCGTCCTGTCGCGGGTAACCTGCATCTTCACAGGTACTAAAATTTCACCGAGTCTCTCGTTGAGACAGTGCCCAAATCATTACGCCTTTCGTGCGGGTCGGAACTTACCCGACAAGGAATTTCGCTACCTTAGGACCGTTATAGTTACGGCCGCCGTTTACTGGGGCTTCAATTCATACCTTCGCTTACGCTAAGCACTCCTCTTAACCTTCCAGCACCGGGCAGGCGTCACCCCCTATACATCATCTTACGATTTAGCAGAGAGCTGTGTTTTTGATAAACAGTTGCTTGGGCCTATTCACTGCGGCTGACTTTAAGTCAGCACCCCTTCTCCCGAAGTTACGGGGTCATTTTGCCGAGTTCCTTAACGAGAGTTCTCTCGCTCACCTGAGGCTACTCGCCTCGACTACCTGTGTCGGTTTGCGGTACGGGTAGAGTATGTTTAAACGCTAGAAGCTTTTCTTGGCAGTGTGACGTCACTAACTTCGCTACTAAACTTCGCTCCCCATCACAGCTCAATGTTATAGAACTAAGCATTTGACTCAGTTCACACCTCACTGCTTAGACAGACACTTCCAATCGTCTGCTTTAGTTAGCCTACTGCGTCCCTCCATCACTACATACTCTAGTACAGGAATATCAACCTGTTGTCCATCGGATACACCTTTCGGTCTCTCCTTAGGTCCCGACTAACCCAGGGCGGACGAGCCTTCCCCTGGAAACCTTAGTCTTACGGTGGACAGGATTCTCACCTGTCTTTCGCTACTCATACCGGCATTCTCACTTCTATGCGTTCCAGCACTCCTCACGGTACACCTTCATCACACATAGAACGCTCTCCTACCATACCCATAAAGGTATCCACAGCTTCGGTAAATTGTTTTAGCCCCGGTACATTTTCGGCGCAGGGTCACTCGACTAGTGAGCTATTACGCACTCTTTGAATGAATAGCTGCTTCTAAGCTAACATCCTAGTTGTCTGTGCAACCCCACATCCTTTTCCACTTAACAATTATTTTGGGACCTTAGCTGGTGGTCTGGGCTGTTTCCCTTTCGACTACGGATCTTAGCACTCGCAGTCTGACTGCCGACCATAATTCATTGGCATTCGGAGTTTATCTGAGATTGGTAATCCGGGATGGACCCCTCACCCAAACAGTGCTCTACCTCCAAGAATCTCTAATGTCGACGCTAGCCCTAAAGCTATTTCGGAGAGAACCAGCTATCTCCAAGTTCGTTTGGAATTTCTCCGCTACCCACAAGTCATCCAAGCACTTTTCAACGTGCCCTGGTTCGGTCCTCCAGTGCGTCTTACCGCACCTTCAACCTGCTCATGGGTAGGTCACATGGTTTCGGGTCTACGTCATGATACTAATCCGCCCTATTCAGACTCGGTTTCCCTACGGCTCCGTCTCTTCAACTTAACCTCGCATCATAACGTAACTCGCCGGTTCATTCTACAAAAGGCACGCTCTCACCCATTAACGGGCTCGAACTTGTTGTAGGCACACGGTTTCAGGTTCTATTTCACTCCCCTCCCGGGGTGCTTTTCACCTTTCCCTCACGGTACTGGTTCACTATCGGTCACTAGGGAGTATTTAGGGTTGGGAGATGGTCCTCCCAGATTCCGACGGGATTTCACGTGTCCCGCCGTACTCAGGATACTGCTAGGTACAAAGACTATTTTAAATACGAGGCTATTACTCTCTTTGGCTGATCTTCCCAAATCATTCTTCTATAATCTTTGAGTCCACATTGCAGTCCTACAACCCCGAAGAGTAAACTCTTCGGTTTGCCCTTCTGCCGTTTCGCTCGCCGCTACTAAGGCAATCGCTTTTGCTTTCTCTTCCTGCAGCTACTTAGATGTTTCAGTTCACTGCGTCTTCCTCCTCACATCCTTAACAGATGTGGGTAACAGGTAGTACCTGTTGGGTTCCCCCATTCGGAAATCCCTGGATCATCGCTTACTTACAGCTACCCAAGGCATATCGTCGTTTGTCACGTCCTTCTTCGGCTCCTAGTGCCAAGGCATCCACCGTGCGCCCTTATTAACTTAACCTTATTTTTTGACCTTTCAGTCATAAACTCTTATTAATACTACAGCGTTTTCGGTTTATTTTCTTGTTACTATTTGATATAGATATTCAATTTTCAATGTGCATTACTTGGTGATCTCTCACCAATGGAGCCTAGCGGGATCGAACCGCTGACCTCCTGCGTGCAAAGCAGGCGCTCTCCCAGCTGAGCTAAGGCCCCACAAGACCTCTCAAGACTAAACAAGACCAATGCGCAGTTCCTTTTCCTTAGAAAGGAGGTGATCCAGCCGCACCTTCCGATACGGCTACCTTGTTACGACTTCACCCCAATCATCTATCCCACCTTAGGCGGCTGGCTCCTTACGGTTACCTCACCGACTTCGGGTGTTACAAACTCTCGTGGTGTGACGGGCGGTGTGTACAAGGCCCGGGAACGTATTCACCGCGGCGTGCTGATCCGCGATTACTAGCGATTCCGACTTCATGTAGGCGAGTTGCAGCCTACAATCCGAACTGAGACTGGCTTTAAGAGATTAGCTTGCCGTCACCGGCTTGCGACTCGTTGTACCAGCCATTGTAGCACGTGTGTAGCCCAGGTCATAAGGGGCATGATGATTTGACGTCATCCCCACCTTCCTCCGGTTTATTACCGGCAGTCTCGCTAGAGTGCCCAACTGAATGATGGCAACTAACAATAGGGGTTGCGCTCGTTGCGGGACTTAACCCAACATCTCACGACACGAGCTGACGACAACCATGCACCACCTGTCACCTCTGTCCCGAAGGAAAGCTCTATCTCTAGAGCGGTCAGAGGGATGTCAAGACCTGGTAAGGTTCTTCGCGTTGCTTCGAATTAAACCACATGCTCCACCGCTTGTGCGGGCCCCCGTCAATTCCTTTGAGTTTCAACCTTGCGGTCGTACTCCCCAGGCGGAGTGCTTAATGCGTTAGCTGCGGCACTAAACCCCGGAAAGGGTCTAACACCTAGCACTCATCGTTTACGGCGTGGACTACCAGGGTATCTAATCCTGTTTGCTCCCCACGCTTTCGAGCCTCAGCGTCAGTTACAAGCCAGAGAGCCGCTTTCGCCACCGGTGTTCCTCCATATATCTACGCATTTCACCGCTACACATGGAATTCCACTCTCCCCTCTTGCACTCAAGTTAAACAGTTTCCAAAGCGTACTATGGTTAAGCCACAGCCTTTAACTTCAGACTTATCTAACCGCCTGCGCTCGCTTTACGCCCAATAAATCCGGACAACGCTCGGGACCTACGTATTACCGCGGCTGCTGGCACGTAGTTAGCCGTCCCTTTCTGGTAAGATACCGTCACAGTGTGAACTTTCCACTCTCACACTCGTTCTTCTCTTACAACAGAGCTTTACGATCCGAAAACCTTCTTCACTCACGCGGCGTTGCTCGGTCAGACTTCCGTCCATTGCCGAAGATTCCCTACTGCTGCCTCCCGTAGGAGTCTGGGCCGTGTCTCAGTCCCAGTGTGGCCGATCACCCTCTCAGGTCGGCTATGTATCGTCGCCTTGGTGAGCCGTTACCCCACCAACTAGCTAATACAACGCAGGTCCATCTGGTAGTGATGCAATTGCACCTTTTAAGTAAATGTCATGCAACATCTACTCTTATGCGGTATTAGCTATCGTTTCCAATAGTTATCCCCCGCTACCAGGCAGGTTACCTACGCGTTACTCACCCGTTCGCAACTCATCCGGAGAAGCAAGCTCCTCCTTCAGCGTTCTACTTGCATGTATTAGGCACGCCGCCAGCGTTCGTCCTGAGCCAGGATCAAACTCTCATTAAAAGTTTGAGTTCTCACTCATTTCTGTCACTGACAGATTTATTGTTTTTTTCATTGTTCAGTACTACAACCTTAGTTGTAGTGCCCTGCACATTGGTTCGTCTTGTTCAGTTTTCAAAGGTCTTTGTCACTCGTTTCTCTCAAGCGACAACTATATTAGTATATCACAGGCGCTTTCGCTTGTCAACACTTTTTTGAAACTTTTTTGAACTTTTTTCATCAAGTGTTCCATCTGCAATATACCATAGTCCGTACGGGATTCGAACCCGTGTTACCGCCGTGAAAAGGCGGTGTCTTAACCCCTTGACCAACGGACCAGAGCTGTTATTTTCAACTCTTACTATTATACCGACTTTT
>CAJNCK010000011.1:0-8414 GCA_905221245.1 bacterium | reverse complement strand
TAATGAGTTGTTTAGTCGCTTTTCATTATAGGTTATATGGGACTTTTTTTCTACACAAAAATAGGCTCCATAATATCTATAGGGGGGTTACCCACTACAAATATTATAGAGCCAGAATCATCTCAGGCTTGGTCATTAAATCTTTTTCTCAATACTGAAAAGTGGAGAAAGTGGGCGTTTTTCATGGATACGCACGATAGCATCTCCCAATAGATGAGCGATTGAAATTTGCTCAATCTTATCAATCAAACGCTCTTCTGGGAGATAGATGGTATCCAAAACAACCAATTTCTTAATAGCTGACTTTTGGATATTGTCCATAGCAGGACCAGAAAGAACTGGGTGTGTACAGCTTGCGTAGACTTCAACAGCACCAGCTTCTGCAAGGGCATCCGCTGCATGGCAAATCGTACCTGCCGTATCAATCATATCATCAATCAAGATACAAGTCTTGCCTTCGACCTTACCGATGATGTTCATGACTTCACTAGTATTCATCTTATCAACACTACGACGTTTATCAATAATAGCGATAGATGTTTTCAAAAATTCTGCCAACTTACGAGCACGAGTCACCCCTCCATGGTCTGGGCTGACAACCACATAGTCAGAACCAACCATGCCACGACGCTCAAAATAATCCGCAATCAGAGGAGCTCCCATCAAGTGATCCACAGGAATATCAAAGAATCCTTGAATCTGCGCAGCATGCAAGTCGATGGTCAATAAACGATCCACTCCAGCTACTTCAAGCATATTTGCGACAAGTTTTGAAGTGATTGGCTCACGCGCTCTCGCCTTTCTATCCTGACGTGCATACCCATAGTAAGGCATGACAACATTGACAGATTCTGCACTCGCACGCTTCAAAGCATCCACCATAATCAAAATTTCAAGCAGATTGTCATTTACAGGCGAGCTAGTTGATTGTAGGATAAAGACGTGTTTCCCACGGATTGATTCTTCGATGTTGACCTGAATCTCTCCATCTGAAAATTGGCGGACACTTGATTTCCCCAACTCTATCCCAATCTCCTGCGCCACACGTTTTGCCAATTCTTGATTAGAAGAAAGGGCAAACAGCTTTAAATCAGAAAAAGACATGATTTCCTCCGGTATATATGTATCGCTTGTGCTTTTCACAAGATTTTTCCATCTACCATTGTAGCGCTTTTTGCACTATTTTTCAATCAAAAATAAAAGAAGGGCAGCATATTTGTGCCCTTGCATCATTCTTTTGAAAAATATTCTAGTTCATCAACTCATTGTACTTCTCAACAAAGCGATTAGCCTGATAAAAACCATAGAGAGTAATAGCCGTAACCACTGGAATCGCTAAAGGCAACTCTGTCTCTAATTCTACAAAAGGAGAATTAAACAGGAAGTGAGTTCCCAAGGCTAAAGCTAGGAAAATAAGCCCCTCTTTCTTGCCAACCTTCTGCCCTTTATAAGCTCTGTAAAGCAAGTAAACACCTACTACCGCCAACCCTGAAAAAGTCCAGTGAGAGGCAATTCCTGAGATGATACGCTCTAAAATTCTCGAAATAGTAAAGTCAAAGCCCTCTGGCAAATCCGTACGAATGTAGCCAATATCCTCAATCATTTGAAATCCCAAACCAGAAGCAATCCCTAGTAAAAACAAAGATTTTAATTTTCGCACAGGAATCAAAGCTAAAACAAAGACAAGTGGCAATAATTTCAAGGGTTCTTCTACCAAAGGAGCCACAATCGCACTTTCAAAGGCATTTAAAAATGCATTATCTGGGAAAAGAACCCCCAGCAAATCATGGATATAGGTATTCGCAAAGCTAGACAACCAGCCTGAAAGGAACATCCCACCCAATAAAGACAAAATCAAGGCGTTCTTTGGCAATTCCCATTTTTTCCCAATACGGAAAAGGAAATAAAGAGCTGGAATCATGTAAAAGAGAGCTAGAAAGATAGAAACTCCCATTAGTCCATATTCCGAACCTGACATCGAACCGTCCGTATAGTAGATAGTCTCATACTGCAAACCAATACATAGCAATAAGATAAAAATAAATAAAATACTGTTTTTCTTCATACACTTTCTTTCTAAATGAAGTGTTTATAATTCTACAACTGTCATACTTCCTGTATCTACATCGTAAATAGCACCAGAGATAACGACATCATCTGGTATTAAGGGAGACTCGATAAGAAGTTGCATATCCTCGCGTACACTCTCCTCTATATCTTGGAAGGGCAAGAAGTCCTGATCTGACACATCGACACCCAATTCTTCCTTCAAATACTCCTGAAAAGAGCCATTTTCAAAAGTCTGAGCACCACAGTCTGTATGGTGCAATACCACAATCTCTCTGGTCCCCATTTGTTGCTGGGAAATAACCAGCGAACGAATCATGTCTTCTGTCACTCGACCACCTGCATTCCGCAAGATATGAGCATCCCCAAGTGCCAAACCTAGAGCTTGTGCAACGTGCAGACGTGAGTCCATACAGGTCACAATAGCCACTCTTGTTTTGGGTTTAAGTGGCAGATTTAACTGCCCATGTAGGGCAACATAAGCCTGATTGGCTTGCATAAACTGTTCAAAATACGACACGATTCCCTCCTTGAAAATTTGATAGTCAAATATTTCTCCTATCTTATCATTTTTAAGAGGATTTGTCACGGATTATGCAAAGACCTTTTTCAAAACTTCCTGAATCGTTGTCACGCCAATGACCTGAATTTCCTTAGGCGGAGTGATTCCTGTCAGAGAATTCTTAGGTACATAAATCTTAGTAAAACCTAGTTTAGCAGCTTCGTTGATGCGTTGCTCGATACGATTCACACGCCGAATTTCTCCTGTCAAGCCCAGTTCGCCTACAAAACATTCCTGAGGATTAGTTGGCTTGTCTTTATAACTCGAAGCAATGGCAACTGCAACCGCCAAGTCTATGGCAGGTTCATCCAATTTCACACCACCAGCAGATTTAAGATAAGCATCCTGATTTTGCAAGAGAAGACCTGCCCGCTTTTCCAAAACAGCCATAATCAAGCTAGCACGATTAAAATCAAGTCCTGTCGTTGTACGCTTAGCATTTCCAAACATGGTCGGTGTTACCAAAGCCTGAACCTCCGCTAAAATCGGACGCGACCCTTCTATGGTCACAACGATTGATGAACCAGTCGCACCGTCTAAACGCTCTTCTAGGAAAACTTGACTCGGATTGAGGACCTCAACCAAACCGCCCGACTGCATCTCAAAAATCCCAATCTCATTAGTGGAACCAAAACGGTTTTTGACTGCTCTTAAAATACGGAAGGTATGGTGGCGTTCCCCTTCAAAGTAAAGCACCGTATCCACCATATGCTCCAACATACGAGGCCCAGCCAAGGTTCCTTCCTTAGTCACATGCCCTACAATAAAGATAGCAATGTTATTAGTTTTGGCCAGCTGCATAAGTTCAGCCGTCACCTCACGCACCTGAGAAACAGACCCCTGTACCCCTGAAATCTCAGGAGACATAATGGTCTGGATAGAGTCAATAATGAGGAAGTCTGGTTGGATACGCTCCACCTCAGCGCGAACACTCTGCATATTGGTCTCTGCATAAAGATAAAACTCACTATCAATATCACCCAAGCGTTCTGCACGTAGTTTAATCTGCTGGGCAGACTCCTCCCCACTGACGTAGAGAACAGTCCCCACTTGGGACAACTGGGTTGAGACTTGTAGGAGAAGCGTTGATTTCCCAATCCCAGGATCCCCACCTATGAGTACGAGACTTCCTGGTACCACTCCGCCTCCAAGTACACGGTTAAATTCCTCCATCTCCGTCTTGGTTCGATTGACATTGATAGAAGTCACCTCAGCCAGTTTCATGGGCTTGGTTTTCTCACCTGTCAAGGACACACGCGCATTTTTGACCTCGGCAACCTCAACCTCTTCTACAAAGGAAGACCAAGACCCACAGTTAGGACAACGTCCCAGATATTTAGGGGAATTATACCCACAATTTTGACATACAAATGTCGCTTTTTTCTTTGCGATAATAAACCTCTTTCTATATCTCTAACTCACACTCAATCACTTGGCAAAAATCAATCTTCTCATTTGGCACAAACTGGCGCAGAAGCATGTTGTGAGTTACCACTAGCACGGTCTGGTAATCTCGATACTTAGCCATGCATTCTAGAAAACGAGACTTCATCTCCGTAGCTGTCTCATATTGAATAGTACTATTAGGAAGTAACTCCCCCTTATTTTCTAGAAACATAGTACGAGCTTTTTCAAAATTATCTGTGCCACTTTCATAGACCTGCCATTCATGCAATAATGGCTCCACTCTCAAAGGAAGCCCAGTAACACAAGCCACATAAGAAGCCGTTTCTAAAGCTCTTGTGACTGCAGAAGATATGATTATTTCAGCTGAAGGGAATAAAGGATTGGTGCTCAGTTTCTGGGCTTGTTGCCGTCCCTTCTCAGACAAGGGTGCCAAATCTATCCCAAATCCCGTATAAAAACGCTCCTCTAACTCACGGTAGTCTGGCTCCCCGTGGCGTACAAAGATAATCTTCATCCTAGTGCCCAGTCGATCCAAATCCACCAGTTCGAACGCCATCAGCCGCATCTCCATCTGCAATTAAGAAAGGAGCAAATACAGCCTGAACCACACGTTCCCCAACTTCAAGAACAACCTCTTGGTCTGTAATATTCTTCATCTGCGCAAAAATATGCCCTTCATTCCCAGGATTTCCATAATAATCCCCATCAATGACCCCAACTGAATTAATTAAAACCAAGCCCTTTTTACGAGGATTTGAAGAACGATCATAGAGGTAGAGAACCTCAGTCGGCTGCATATAAGCCTTAACCCCTGTCGGAACCAAGACAATCTCTCCTGGAGCAATAACTGTGCGCACTGCAACCTTTAAATCATAACCAGCCGCATGCGCTGTCTCACGCTTTGGCAATAAATTCTCATCTGTAAAACTCGAAACCAATTCAAAACCACGAATTTTCATAATCTTCTCTTTTCTATTATCATTTATTCTAGATTATTCTATCTTATTTATTCGGAAAAAGCACGAAAAAAAGAGCACACAATTCAAATCGCTTAGGGCTGCTGGATTCCTCCCCTGACCCGCTTCACGCAGAACTGTTGCTCCACTATTTATTATATCACATTCCTCTTCATTTTAAAAGAAAAATTATTTTTTCCGTCTATTTCTAAAAAAGTCCTGCATAATAGCTGCGCATTCATCTTCCAAAATTCCCGTTTCAACCTCCACACGATGATTGAGACGCTCATCTGTCAAGATATCGTACAAACTCCCAGCAGCGCCAAATTTCTGGTTTTTAGCCCCATAGACCACGTTTGGAATGCGGGCAAGCCCAATCGCCCCACTACACATGACACACGGCTCAATGGTCACAAAAAGCGTGCAATCCAGCAAGCGCCAACTCTCCTCACTCAAGTTCGCATTCTCTATAGCCATAATCTCCGCATGCATAACCGCTCGCTGCAATTCCTCACGTGCATTATGCCCACGACCAATAATTTCCCTATCTTTGACAATCACACAACCAATTGGAATTTCATCGTGTTCTAAGGCAATCTCAGCCTCTCTCAAAGCCTCTCTCATAAAGACTTCTTTTTCTTCAAGCGTATAATCCATCTCTTTTCTCTTTTCCTACTTATCGATTTTATTATTATATCATGAATCCCAACACAAAAAAAGCCACCGAATGCGGTGACTCTATAGGGAGATTATTATGAAAAAGAAAAGTTTAGGATATTTGTTACAACAAGTTAGGAGGTCTTCTTGTAACTGTCTATAGTATACCCGACCTATCTTAAACAAATCTTAAAAATCTCTTAGGACCAAACACTTTCTAAAATATTTGTTTGTTCACGACCAGGACCCACTGAGAAAGTAGAAATACGAACACCAACCAATTCACTCACACGACGAACGTAGTTACGCGCATTCTCAGGAAGATCTTCCAAATTACGAACCCCGGTAATATCTTCTGACCAACCTGGTAACTCTTCATAGATAGGCTTGCAACGTTTCAATTGCTCAAGACTAGCTGGATAGTAGTCGATACGTTGACCATCAAGATCATAGGCCACACAGATCTTCACTGTATCTAAACCACTCAAAACATCGATAGAGTTCAATGAAAGATTAGTAATACCAGAAACACGACGACTATGACGCATCACAACTGAGTCAAACCATCCCACACGACGTGGACGACCAGTTGTTGTACCATATTCATGACCGACTTCACGGATACGTTCTCCCACTTCATCAAACAACTCAGTTGGGAAAGGACCGTCTCCAACACGACTCGTATAGGCTTTACATACACCTACAACCTTGTCAATCTTGCTTGGCCCGACACCTGAACCAATCGTAACACCACCAGCTACAGGGTTTGAAGACGTAACAAATGGATAGGTACCTTGGTCGATATCTAGCATAACACCTTGTGCACCTTCAAAAAGCACACGTTTACCATTATCAAGCGCATCATTCAAGATAACAGATGTGTCTGTCACATACTTCTTGATTTGTTGACCATATTCGTAATACTCTTCAAAAATATCATCGAAATCAATCGCTTTACTGTCATACAATTTTTCAAAAAGACGATTCTTTTCAGCAAGGTTACGTTCTAAACGCTCACGGAAAATATCTTTATCCAAAAGATCTGCGATACGAATCCCAACACGAGCAGCCTTGTCCATATAAGCTGGACCAATTCCCTTAATTGTAGTACCAATCTTATTGTCGCCCTTAGCTTCTTCTTGCAAGCGATCCAACTCGATATGATAAGGCAAAATAACATGCGCGCGATCAGAAATACGCAAATTATCAGTTGTCACACCCTCCTCATGAAGATAGCTCAACTCTTTTACAAGAGATTTAGGATTTACAACCATTCCGTTACCAATAACAGAGATTTTTTCAGGGAAGAAAATTCCAGATGGAATCAAGTGCAACTTAAATTTCTTACCATCAATCACAATCGTGTGACCTGCATTATCACCACCTTGGTAACGTGCAATCACTTCTGCATTCGCTGAAAGGAAGTCTGTAATCTTCCCTTTACCTTCATCACCCCACTGGGTACCTACAACAACAACTGAAGTCATAATCTTGTCTGAGCCCTCAGGCTCTTCCTTTCTCACATACATGGCAGGACTCTCACCTGCAATTATATCTTACAATTTATTATAAGAAAAAATCGCCTTTTTATCAAGAAGAAACAATAGAAAGATTTGCTATTTCCAACTATTAAAAAATGATTTAGAAATAATTCCGGCTATTTATCATTATATTCCTACAAAAAGTTAAATTTGTTCGGAAATTAACTCATACTGTCTCAACAAGCAACAAAACCTTGTTTCATTATCAATTTTTCAAGATACAAACGATAAGCAACACGATAATGGTAAACAATAAAATCCCGATAGCTCACAATACGATATCGGACAAGATAATAAATCAAAAACTTAAAATGAAAATGTTCCCAGTCCCAACTATTACCAAAGAAAGTAGCATACTCTTCTTCGATACTGTCATAGAAATCAGTCATCTGATCATAAATATTTTGTAGCATAAGCATACACTCCTTTACTTTTTATAAGCTTATTCTAACAAAAAATTATAAACAGTTATTATCAAATCCTGAATTGCTCAAATACTAACCTCAAAAAGATAACAAATAGGAAAAGTTGACAGAATAGGAGGAAATCTACTACCTAAATTTCAAAAATTAAGATAATGGAAGCGGAAGGATTCGAATCCCTCGAAGGAGCGTATTTACAGTCCGCAACGTTTAGCCTCTTCGCTATCCTCGATTAAAGTACTAAAAAGATCTCCTTAAAACTGTGGTACATTACTCGAAAACGGAGGGCTCTGAAACTTTACTCGGCAAAAAGGCTCTATAATATTTGTAGTGGGAAAATCCCCTATAGATCTTATGGAGCCGATTTTGTTGTAGAAAAAAAGTCCCATAAGATCTATAATGAAAAGTGACCAAACAACCCATTAGAAAGATTCATATGGAACAATTACATTTTATCACAAAACTACTAGACATTAAAGACCCTAATATCCAAATTATGGATGTTGTTAATATAGATACCCACAAAGAAATCATTGCTAAACTAAATTGTGAGGCCCCATCTTGTCCTGATTGCGGAAGTCTAATGACACGAGATAGATTATAAATTACATAACAAAAAAGAGGCCTAAACCTCTTTTTCTTAACTACTCCGCCAGTAGGACTCGAACCTACGACATCATGATTAACAGTCATGCGCTACTACCAACTGAGCTATGGCGGATTAAAGCTAAGCGACTTCCATATCTCACAGGGGGCAACCCCCAACTACTTCCGGCGTTCTAGGGCTTAACTTCTGTGTTCG
>CAJNCK010000010.1:0-11035 GCA_905221245.1 bacterium | reverse complement strand
TAATGAGTTGTTTAGTCGCTTTTCATTATAGGTTATATGGGACTTTTTTTCTACACAAAAATAGGCTCCATAATATCCATAAGGGATTTACCCACTACAAATATTATAGAGCCCGATTTTATGGTTGTGCTTGTTTATTACTACTTCCAACTCTTGAGTGAAATTTCTCCGCTATTGAGCCAGATTTCTTTTCCGTTATCACATTGAACTAAAAGTTTGCCATTTTCTGAGATATCTTTAGCAAGTCCTTTGTAGTCTTTTTGATCTAGTGTAAAAGTCACTTCTTTTCCTAGAACGAAGGACTGTTTTTTGTATAGGTATAATAGCTCTTCTGCTGGTGTTTCGAAGAAAGCACGCCAGGTCTCTATGATTAATTCATTTCTGGTTATAGGTGCTGGAGCTTTGAATAAACTAGCAGCTTTTTCTTTTAATTCCTGAGGGAAGTCTTTAATAGTGAAATTGATACCTACCCCAATAATGATATCCGTGACTAAACCTGTTTCTACAGAAGTCATTGCCTCAGTAAGGATTCCTCCAATTTTATGATTGTTTAGGTAGATATCATTGACCCATTTTATGTCGACATCTATTAAAGTTAGGTTCTTAATGGCTTTGTAGACAGCTCCTGCTACAAGTAGTGTGTAGGATGGTAATTGGTCATAGGGGAGGTTTGGTTTAAGATGGAGTGTCATATAAATGCCACCTTGTGGGGAGTAGAAAGAACGTTGAAAACGGCCTCGTCCAGCTGTTTGATAGGAAGCTAGATAGAGAGTGTTTGCTTCATTCCCTAAATCAATTGCTTCTTTTGCATCGAGTTGTGTTGATCTTGTTTCGGATTTAAAACTGATTTTAATTGGAAGATTTTGTTCTAGAAGTTCTGGAAGAATAAGGTCTCCATTCACTAGTTTATAGCCTTTGTTTTTGATACTATCAATTTCAATGCCTTCTTGTTCTAAACGCTTAATGGCTTTCCAAATTGATGTTCGGGTTAGTGATAGTTCTTCTGCAATCTTTTCTCCGCTGATATAATCGGTTTCTTTAGCTAGAATTTGGTAGACGGCTTGGTATGATTTCATAGTGTTTCCTTTCTCACTAGTTGATGTTGAGAATATTCTTTTCTTGTTTGACTTGGAGTCTGATTAAAGTATTGTTTATAAGCTTTAGAAAAATGTAGTGGATCTGAAAAGCCTACCGAGTATGCAATTACCTTGATTGACTCTTGGGTATTTTCGAGAAGTTGTTTAGCTCGATACATTCGAACGTATAGTAGGTATTCTTTAGGGGATAAGGTGTTAAATTCTTTGAATACGCTTGATAAGTAGCTTCTGTGAACGGATAGTTCTTTTGCTAAATCTTGAATTGTAAGTGATTGAGGATAGTGGCTATCAATTAATCGTTTGCATTCAAGATAGAGTTGGTAGGTTGATGAAATATTCTTTTTTTTCTGATTGGGAGCAATAGTTCCCAGATGAAACATCAGTTCATGGAGTTGTCCCATGATATGGAGTTGAGCTAATTCATTTGATTTGGTAATCTGAGCGAAGCGGACAATGTCTGAGATGAGTTTTGCAGTGGTCTGGGTATGACAAGTTTCAGATTGGATGAGATAGGATTGGTCAGAAATTTGAGAAAGAGCAAAATAATCAGGAGCTTTCCCTCCAGTGATTCCTAACCAGTAGTAGGCCCAAGGTTCTTTACTATCTGCTTGATAAAAGGTTAGTTCATCTGGTTTTAATAGAAAGAAATCTCCTTCTTTTAAATCAACAATTTTACCCTTGTAATGAAATTTTCCTTGTCCTTTAGTAATGTAATGTAGGACGTATGTATCACGAATGGCTGGACCAAAAGAGTAATTAGGTGTGCATTCCTCATATCCATAAAAGCTTAGGGAAAGGTCAATTGTTCCAGTCTGGTATTCTGAAAAAACTAGCATGTGCCACCTCCTACCTAACATTTTACCATATTCTTGAGACATTTTTCTATTTTAGAAAGCGCTTTTATTTGTTAAAATTTTTTCAAGAAATAGATGAGGTACAATTTATGGGAATTCGGATAGAGAATAATCTATTTTATGTTGAGAGTAAAGATTTAAGTTTGATTATTGAAAATAGGGATGGCTTCTTACTTTTAAAACATTTTGGAAAGACTATTAAGAACTATAGAGGTGCTAATAGTGTTTACGAACGAGATCATGCTTTTTCAGGGAATCCGACAGCTACTAATCGAACCTTTAGTTTGGATACGCAACGTCAGATTTTTGGACAACATGGTTTGGGTGATTTTAGAAAATCAACCTTACAGGTTCAGCATGATGCAACTGAGGTAACAGATTTTCGATTTATAGAAGCAAAGATTTTAAAAGGTCAAAATGGTCCACAGGGTTTACCTTCTCCACATAGCATGGATGGTACAGAGACTCTTGCCTTGATTTTAGAAGATTCTAAGGCTCAACTTAGTCTGACTCTGTATTATACTGCTTTTGATAATAATGCGACAATTGCTAGCTACAGTAAATTGGAGAATAAGAGTAACCAGGAAGTTATCATCCATAAAGACTTTTCTTTTATGGCTGATTTTCCAGCGCCAGCTTACGAAATAGTAACTTTGCAGGGTGCTTATGCTCGTGAAAAGACTGTTCGACGTCAACAGGTAGAACAAGGAATCTTTTCGATTAGTTCGAACCGTGGTGCTTCTGGCCATGCCCAAACACCAGCTCTTCTCTTATGTGATCAAGGAGTCACAGAGGATGCTGGAAATGTATTTGCTATTCAACTAATGTATAGTGGCAACTTTGAAGCTTTTGTTCAAAAAAATCAATTGAATGAAGTTCGGGTAGCTATTGGCATTAATCCAGAAAACTTTTCTTGGAAGTTAGCCCCTGAGGAATACTTTGAAACACCGGTAGCTTTAGTGACCTTTTCAGATCAGGGATTAACTGGTATTAGTCATGAAAGTCAGAATTTTGTACTTCAGCATATTATGCCAAGTAAATTTTCTAAGAAAGAACGTCCAATTCTAATCAATAATTGGGAAGCTACTTACTTTGACTTTCAGAGAGAAAAACTGTTAGAGCTAGCTGATGAAGCTAATAAAGTTGGAATTGAACTTTTTGTGTTAGATGATGGGTGGTTTGGTAATCGCTTTGATGATAATCGGGCTTTAGGTGATTGGGTTGTTAATGAGAAAAAACTGGGTGGAAGCCTAGAAAGTCTGATTTCAGCTATCCATGAAAGAGGTTTGCAGTTTGGGCTTTGGTTAGAACCTGAGATGATTTCTGTAGACAGTGATTTGTATCGTAAACATCCTGACTGGGCTATTCAGGTTCCAGGTTATGAGCATACCTATTCTAGAAATCAATTAGTACTTAATCTTGCAAATCCTCAGGTAATAGAATACTTGAAAAATGTCTTAGATGAACTCCTATCTTATCATGAGATTGACTACATCAAATGGGATATGAATCGTAATATGACTAACCTAGGAAATGGCTTTACTTATCTAGAGACACAGATGCAATCTCATCAGTACATGTTGGGGCTTTACGAACTCGTTTCTTATCTGACAGAGAAGCACAGCCATATTCTCTTTGAGTCCTGCTCTGGTGGTGGTGGACGAAATGATCTTGGTATGATGCGTTATTTCCCACAAGTCTGGGCAAGTGATAATACCGATGCTATTGCACGTTTACCAATTCAATACGGTTCATCCTATCTCTATCCAACCATTTCAATGGGGGCTCATGTGTCAGCAGTGCCGAATCATCAGATGGGACGAATGACACCATTAGAAACTCGTGGTCATGTGGCAATGATGGGAAATCTGGGTTATGAGCTTGATTTAACAAGTCTGACTGAGAAAGAAAAAGAAGACATTGAAACTCAGGTGAACTTGTATAAGGAATTACGTCCAGTAGTTCAGTTAGGACAGCAGTATAGGCTCATTAACCCCGATGCTGAATCCAATGAAGCAGCTGTACAATTTAACTATGAGAATCAAACGATTGTAACCTATGTTCGAATTTTATCAGTTGTAGAGACCATGGAAACAACTTTAAAGTTAAAAGATTTGGATGAAGAGGGCCTGTATGAATTACAGGAAAATGGAGAAGTTTACTCAGGTGCAGAACTAATGTATGCGGGCTTAACTGTTATCTTATCCCAAGGAGATTTTTTGAGTAGACAGTATATTTTTAGAAGACTATAATAAAGGTGCATAAATTTATAAAGGAGGCTTTCCAATGAAATGGTATAAGAAAGCAGGTTTTCTTTTAGTCGCTGGGGTTAGTTTACTAGGCCTTGCAGCTTGTGGTCAGAATAATCAATCGACTGAAGGAAAAGTTACGATTGAATTTTTTAACCAGAAGACCGAGATGGCAGATACTTTGCAAAAAATTGTAGATAATTTTGAAAAGGATCATCCTACTATTGATGTAAAACTGACGACTGTTCCGTCAGCTGGGATTGTTCTAAAAACTCGGATTTTATCAGGAGATGTTCCAGATATTATTAATATCTATCCTCAAAATATGGATTTTCAGGAGTGGGCAAAAGCAGGTTATTTTGCAGATATGACAGGGAAGTCCTATCTTGAGAACATCAAGAATGATTATGCTGAAAAGTATGCAATCAATAACAAGATTTATAGTGTACCTCTAACGGCCAACCTTTATGGAATCTATTACAATAAAACAAAGTTTAAAGAATTGGGACTTGAGGAACCGAAGACTTTTAAAGAGTTTCAAGAGATTGTTAAAAAGATAAAAGATAGTGGAAATTCTCCGTTTGCGGTTGCAGGCAATGAAGGCTGGACATTAAATGGTTACCACCAACTTTCTCTCATTACTCTTACGGGTAGTGGAGACGCAGCTAATAACTACCTTCGCTTTTCAAAACCAAACGCTATCTCTGCAGATGATGCTATTTTAAAAGCAGATGCAGAACGACTAAATTTGTTGGCGGATAATGCTCAAGATGGTTGGCGTGGTGCCTCATATAATGATGCGGTGGTAGCATTTTCGAGCGAAAAAGCCTTGATGATGCCACAAGGATCGTGGGCGTTAGCGGCAATTAATCAACAGGATCCAAAATTTGAGGTGGGAATGTTTGCTTTCCCAGGCGAAGAAGTAGGAAAAGAAGTCACTGTTGGTGCAGGGGACATGGCATTATCAACTTCAGCTACTAGCAAACATCCTAAAGAAACCGAAGAATTTATCAGTTATATGACTAGTTCAAAAGCTATGCAATCATATTATGATGTAGATGGATCACCAGTTGCGGTGAAAGGCATACAGGAAAAAGAAGATTCAGCGCTTGCAGCTATTTCTAAACTGGCATTTACGGACAAACATTATGTTTGGTTGGGCCAACGCTGGAACTCTGAAGAAGACTTTTTTAATCTAAGTACAGGTTACCTGATAGATAAAAATCTGAAAAATATGGCAAACAATCTCAATGCTTTCTTTAATCCAATGAAGGCAGATTTGGACTAGAATAGGAGTTAAGATGATATGGCTATTCGAAAATTTTTAAATAAATACTGGGGTTGGACATTTTTGCTCATCCCGCTTGCTTTACAAGCTGTCTTCTTTTACTTTCCAATGGTACAAGGTGCTTTCTATAGTTTGACTAACTGGACTGGATTGACCTATAATTATAAATTTGTTGGCTTGAATAACTACAAATTACTGATGATTGATGGCAAATTCTTCACAGCCATAGCCTTTACTTTGATTTTAACTCTGGCGTTGATTATTGGAGAGATTACGATTGGGATGGTTGTGGCACGAGCCTTAAATTCTAAGATGAAGGGTCAAACCTTCTTTAGAGCTTGGTTCTTTTTCCCGGCTGTTTTGTCTGGTTTGACAGTTTCCTTGATTTTTAAACAATTCTTCAACTATGGTCTTCCAACGATTGGAAAAATTTTAGGAATTGGTTTTTTACAAGAGAGTCTATTAGGAACACCAATCGGAGCAGTAGTGGCAACTATTTTTGTTCTTCTATGGCAAGGAGTAGCAATGCCAATTATTCTCTTTCTTGCTGGTCTTCAGAGTATTCCAAGTGATATTTTGGAGGCAGCATCAATTGATGGTGCAACAAGCAAACAAACTTTTTGGAAGATTGAATTACCATATTTATTGCCAACGGTTTCTATGGTTTTTATCCTGGCTCTTAAGTCCGGTTTGACAGCCTTTGACCAGATTTTTGCGTTGACGAGTGGTGGTCCTAATAATGCTACAACGTCTCTTGGTCTTTTAGTCTACAACTATGCTTTCAAGAGTAATCAATATGGATATGCGAATGCAATTGCCTTGATTTTATTCTTAATTATTGGAATTGTTTCTCTGATCCAAATCAAACTATCAAAGAAATTTGAAATCTAATAGAGGAGTCCTACACATGAAAAAAGAAGAAAAATTGAATCAGTTTTGGAAATATGTCCTCTTGATAGTCGGTGGTATTCTTATACTTGTTCCTTTGTTGGTAACGGTTTTTAGTTCCTTCAAGACAACCAAGGATATCATGAATCATTTCTTTAGTTTGCCCAACCCTTTTACATTAAGTAACTATGAACGATTAATTTCGGATGGGATTGGAGGCTATTTCTGGAATTCAGCAGTTATTACGGTGTTATCTTTGATTGTAGTAGCTTTCTTTATACCAGCTGCAGCTTATTCCATTGCTCGAAATATGTCCAAGAAAAAAGCCTTTGCAATTATGTATTCGCTCTTGATCTTAGGGATATTTGTTCCATTTCAGGTGATTATGATTCCCATCACAGTTATGATGAGCAAACTAGGCCTGGCAAATATGTGGGGGTTGGTACTACTCTATCTAACTTATGCAATTCCACAGACTCTCTTCTTGTATGTTGGTTATATTAAAATCAGTGTACCAGATAGTTTGGATGAAGCTGCGGAAATTGATGGGGCTGATCGATTTACAACTTACCGTCGAATCATCTTTCCAATGCTGAAACCAATGCATGCTACAACCTTGATTATCAATGCACTATGGTTCTGGAATGACTTTATGTTGCCACTGTTGATTCTGAATAAGGATTCCAAGATGTGGACTTTGCCTCTTTTCCAGTATAACTACCAAGGTCAGTACTTTAATGACTATGGGCCAAGCTTTGCATCCTATATTGTGGGAATTGTAACGATAACCATTGTCTACCTCATCTTCCAAAAACATATTATTTCAGGAATGAGCAACGGGGCAGTGAAGTAAGAAGAGACTAGAGAAGCTATAATTCCTGATACAGAGGAATAGTTCAGCTAGTTGACAATTTTATGTAGAAAAAAATAGTACTTTGTAGCTTGCAGTCTATATTAGTACGAGTTCAATGTGAACAAAATTTTAAAATATCTTTTATTTACGAAGCCAAGTCATATGAGGCTTGGCTTCAATTAGAAAAAGGAGAGTAATGATGCCGATTCAGAATAAAACCATGTTGATTACCTATTCAGATAGTTTGGGAAATAATCTTAAAGACTTATATGAGAATTTGGAAGAGCATTTTGGTGATGCTATTGGGGGAGTTCACCTTCTACCATTTTTCCCATCAACAGGTGATCGTGGATTTGCGCCAGTTGACTATGACGAAGTGGATTCAGCTTTTGGTGATTGGGAGGATGTTAAGCGTTTAGGTGAGAAATATTATCTTATGTTTGACTTTATGATTAATCATATTTCTCGTCAATCTAAGTATTATAAGGACTATCAAGAAAAACATGAAGCCAGTGAATTTAAAGATCTCTTTTTAAACTGGGATAAGTTTTGGCCAGAAAACCGTCCGACACAGTCTGATGTAGATTTAATTTACAAGCGTAAGGATCGTGCACCAAAGCAAGAGATTGTTTTTGAAGATGGGTCAGTGGAACATTTGTGGAATACCTTTGGTGAGGAGCAGATTGATCTTGATGTGACCAAAGAAGTAACGATGGAATTTATCCGTAAGACCATTCAGCACTTGGCAAGTAATGGGTGTGATTTGATTCGTCTAGATGCCTTTGCTTATGCAGTGAAGAAATTGGATACTAATGATTTCTTTGTAGAACCAGATATTTGGGATTTATTGGACAAAGTTCGAGATATCGCTGCTGAGTATGGGACAGAGCTTTTACCTGAGATTCATGAACACTATTCGATTCAGTTTAAAATAGCAGACCATGATTACTATGTTTATGATTTTGCTCTTCCAATGGTGACACTTTATACTCTTTACAGTTCCAGAACAGAGCGTTTGGCTAAGTGGTTAAAGATGAGCCCAATGAAGCAATTTACGACGCTAGACACCCATGATGGGATTGGAGTGGTGGATGTCAAGGATATCCTGACTGATGAGGAAATTGACTATGCTTCAAATGAGCTCTATAAGGTTGGAGCTAATGTTAAACGTAAGTACTCCAGTGCAGAGTATAACAATCTAGATATCTACCAAATCAATTCAACCTACTATTCTGCGCTTGGAGATGATGATGTCAAGTATTTCCTTGCCCGTCTGATTCAAGCTTTTGCCCCAGGTATTCCCCAAGTCTACTATGTGGGTCTACTAGCAGGAAAGAATGACCTGGAATTATTAGAAGAAACCAAAGAAGGTCGAAATATTAATCGTCATTACTATAGCAATGAGGAAATAGCAGAAGAAGTCCAACGTCCTGTGGTGAAGGCCCTTCTCAATCTATTTTCGTTCCGTAATCGATCAGTAGCTTTTGATTTAGAAGGAACTATTGACGTTGAAACACCAACAGCCCACAGCATTGTAATTAAACGTCAAAATAAAGATAAGTCCGTAACAGCCGTAGCAGAAATTGATTTGCAAAATCACACTTATCGAGTAATTGAGAATGGAATTGAAGTAACATTTTGAAGCTTTGATATTGTTGATAAATAGGGTTTTTATTTTAGAAAACGTTTCCTTTGTTTTCAAATTGCTAAAAAAGTGGTACAATAAAGGGTAGCTTACTATTATCTGAATCAATTGATTTGGAGAGAAAGGATTCATTTTGAAATCAATAGGCTTTATTGAAAAGCTGAAAGGGTTGTCTAGTAAAGAGCTGATTTTATTGGGAATTATCCTGAGTATCTTTTTACCCTTTTATCTTTTTGTAGTTGTATTCTGTTTATATATTATCAGTTTAATTTTTACAGGGGACATGAAAAGTATTCTTCAGAAAATGGGGGAGCATCCGATGCTGCTTCTTTTTCTTGGTTATAGTACTGTTATATCCGTTTTTGCACAAAATTGGATGGGTCTTGTGGCTTCAGTAGGAATTTTTCTATTTACAGTTTTCTTTTTGCACTATCAGTCGATTTTATCACATAAATTCTTTCGATTGATTTTGCAGCTCGTCTTGTTTGGTAGCGTCTTGTCAGCTGCTTTTGCGAGTTTAGAACATTTCCAAATTGTGAAGAAATTCAATTATGCTTTTCTTTCACCCAATATGCAGGTCTGGCATCAGAATCGGGCAGAAGTGACCTTCTTTAATCCTAATTATTATGGAATTATTTGTTGTTTCTGTATCATGATTGCCTTCTATCTGTTTACAACGACCAAGTTGAATTGGTTGAAAGTATTCTGTGTGATTGCAGGCTTTGTGAATCTCTTTGGTTTGAACTTTACTCAAAATCGAACCGCCTTTCCTGCTATTATCGCTGGCGCAATCATCTATCTCTTTACGACCATTAAAAACTGGAAGGCCTTTTGGCTTAGTATTGGGGTCTTTGCGATTGGCTTGAGTTTCCTCTTTTCTAGTGATTTGGGAGTTCGGATGGGGACTTTAGATTCTTCTATGGAAGAACGGATTTCTATCTGGGATGCTGGTATGGCCTTGTTTAAGCAAAATCCTTTTTGGGGTGAGGGGCCATTGACTTATATGCACTCTTATCCTCGGATACATGCTCCTTATCATGAACATGCTCACAGTCTGTATATTGACACGATTCTGAGTTACGGAATTGTGGGGACTATTTTATTAGTTTTGTCTTCTGTCGCTCCTGTTCGATTGATGATGGATATGAGTCAGGAGTCGGGGAAACGTCCGATTATTGGTCTTTATCTATCTTTCCTTACAGTGGTTGCTGTGCACGGAATTTTTGACTTGGCCCTCTTCTGGATTCAATCAGGTTTCATTTTCTTGCTAGTTATGTGCAGTATTCCATTGGAGCATCGAACCTTGGTATCAGACATGACGGATTAAGTTTAGGCTCTTTGTCAACTGTAGTGGGTTGAAGAAAAGCTAAGCTCGAGAAAGGACAAATTTCGTCCTTTCTTTTTTGATGTTTAGAGCGATAAAAATCCTTTTTTTGAAGTTTTCAAAGTTCCGAAAACCAAAGGCATTGCGCTTGATAAGTTTGATGAGATTATTGGTCGCTTCTAATTTGGCGTTTGAATAGGGTAGTTGAAGGGCATTGACAATTTTCTCTTTGTCCTTTAGAAAGGTTTTAAAGACAGTCTGAAAAAGAGGATGAACCTGCTTTATATTGTCCTCAATCAGTCCGAAAAATTTGTCTGCCTCTTTGTTCTGAAAGTGAAAAAGCAGGAGCTGGTAGAGATGATAGTGGTGTTTCAAGTCTTCTGAATAGTTCAAAAGCTTGTCTAGAATCTCTTTATTGGTCAAGTGCATACGAAAAGTAGGACGATAAAAACGTTTATCGCTAAGTTTACGACTATCCTGTTGGATGAGTTTCCAGTAGCGTTTGATAGCCTTGTATTCATGAGATTTTCGTTCAAACTGATTCATGATTTGGACACGCACACGACTCATAGCACAGCTTAGATGTTGTACAATATGGAAACGATCTAGAACGATTTTAGCACACGGAAAAAGTTTTCTAGCCAAGTCATAGTAGGGACTAAACATATCCATAGTAATGATTTTCACTCGACATCGGACTGCCCTATCATATTTAAGAAAGTGATTTCGGATAATAGCTTGTGTTCGTCCCTCAAGAACAGTGATAATGTTGAGATTATCAAAGTCTTGTGCAATGAAACTCATTTTTCCCTTGGTAAAGGCATACTCGTCCCAAGA
>CAJNCK010000009.1:0-30604 GCA_905221245.1 bacterium | reverse complement strand
TGGTAAATGTCCCGAGCAAATTTCCCTGAGACGCCATCATCTAATAAATTTAAACTCTCCTCAAAACTTGCTTTAAATAGTGACTTTTTTGTCATAAGTTTAATCCTCAATCTTCTTTTCTACTAATTCTGAGTGCTTTTTCAAGTATCTCTTTCCATACCACTCTTCTACTGTTTTCCCTTCCCAATCACGGTATTCTTCGGGGTATTTCCATTTGTAGTAGCCTTCTAAAAAGAAAGGAAACTCCATAAATACAATCATGGCGATTACACCAATATTTGATAGAATCCAAAATATAAAGAGACCTAAAAGAGTTACGGAAGAGGAAAAATTAATAGAAAAAGCTTTGAAAATATAATTAACAATCACAGCCAAGCCCAATATACCTGCTCCATAAATAGCAAGGCCTTTGGCAATTTTATCGAGTAAGGTAGGTGACTTAACATCTCCATACATTCGTTTTTTCAAACTTCTAACCTCTGTTCTTAACATTACAAAAGTCAACAATAATTGAAGCCAAAAAAGTACTAAGATCCCCCATATTGATAATATAGGTAAAGACATAGTTGTTGCCAGCAGATTAAATTCAAACACAAACCATATTATAAAAGTTATAATATGAAATCGATAACGATAAGGGAGAATAAACGTCCGTTTAAAGAATTTACCCATTAATACCAATAACAACCAAATTAACGAGCAAATTAAATAAAGCTCGACTGTTAGCAAAGGATACTGAGAAACTGGTAACCTTAAATCTTTAGGATCAGAATTTTGCAATGATAGGGTAACAGCAAGGAGCATGAAATTTGCACCTATCGGAAACAACAGACTAAGAATAAAAGTTTTAATACCAAACCAAAAAGAAGGTTTCCCTTTCTTAAAGGCTTTCCCAAGTTTATTATAATAATCTTTTTTCTGATACTGTAAAAACCCATCATCTAATAAATTTAAACTCTCTTCAAAACTTGCTTTAAAAATTGATTTCTTCATAATCTTCACCCAAATCCTATTTTAATAACTCCTTGTGTTTTTTTAAATATTTTTTTCCTTACCAGAAATCTAGATCCTAATACTCAATCCAACCCCATAATAAGGAGAGAAATCCCAATCAAATTAGTATTTATACTTTCTCCTATTATACCACACCTCTATTTTCATCTGAAACGGTTTCCATTTTAGAACAAGAAAAAAACACTGATTATTCAGTGCTTTTTCGATTGAATTACTGCCCCCTGCCGGAATCGAACCAGCAACTACTCCTTAGGAGGGAGTTGTTATATCCATTGAACTAAGGGAGCTAGATAAAAACTCTGCTGAAAAGCAGAGTTTTTAGTCGAATTAACGACGGATTTCTTTGATACGAGCTGCCTTACCTTGAAGTGCACGCAAGTAGTACAATTTCGCACGACGTACTTTACCGTAACGAACAACTTCGATTTTTTCAACACGTGGAGTGTGGATTGGGAAGATACGCTCAACACCTACACCGTTAGAGATTTTACGAACTGTGTAGTTTTCAGAGATGCCAGCACCTTTACGTGCAATAACAACACCTTCAAAAATCTGGATACGTTCACGGTTACCTTCGACAACTTTCGCGTGTACACGAACAGTGTCACCAGGACGGAATGATGGGATATCTGTACGAAGTTGACCTTCAGTCAAGCTTTGGATTAATGGATTCATTTTATTCTCCTATCTTTGTCAATCTTGAGGAAACTTCCTCAGCGGATAAACTGTATTTTTGTGCGTCCATTACACACAAGATACAGTTTACCAAATTTCCACAAAAAAGTAAAGAAATTTATAGCAGAATTCCTAAAAAAATCGCAACTAAACCACCTAGGTAGGTTAAGGCTAGATAGCTATAAAATACCTTCTTATCACTTAACAGTCTTTGCAGTTCATCATTCAAGGTCGAAAAAGTTGTTAACCCTCCACAAAAACCCGTCGCTAAAATAGCATAGACTTCCTTGAATTCTACATGATTGTAGAATAATCCAATCAAAAAACAACCGAGAAGATTAGCTACAAGCGTTCCCAAGGGCATTTTAGAAACTTGATTATAGCGGGAAAAGAAATACCGTACTAGGGCTCCGCAGCCACAAGCAATTGCAAGATAGATGATTACCATTTCTTCCTCCCCAAATAGTAAGCCAAGAGCAGGCCTCCACCGATACTCAAAAGCAAATACAGAATCAAACTAATGTAACGCCCTGTATCAAGCAGTTTCACAGCATCAAGCATTAGACTCGAAAAGGTTGTTAAACCTCCACAAAAACCCGTTCCCAGTGCTAAAACCAAGCCCTTACTAGTCCCCTTATAGACCAGATAGCCCTTGACAAGATAAACCAAACAGAAAATGCCCAGATAGTTGACAAAGAGAGTGCCCCAAGGAAAATCTGGACTGGATGGTAACCAAGTGGAAACAAGATAGCGGACAAGTCCACCCACCATGGCAGCTAGAAAAATTCCTAGCGGATAAAATTGTTCTTTTTTCATTTGATGTTTTGATCCTGATAATCACGCGAACGTTTGAGTATGTCAGAAAAAGTCGCGACAATAGTTTCCTGATAGCGCTTGTCCTCTACACGACTTCTAACCTTTTCAAAAATAACTTCTTCTCTCTTAGTATCTAAAATCGGCTTACCTGAAGCTTTCTTATAGGCAACTACTCCCTCAACCAAATGCATTCGTTCTTCTAACAGTTTGACAATTTGGTCGTCAATTTGATCAATTTCTTGACGAATAATATCTAAATCCATACAGTCTCCTCCTTTATTTGAATTATTGTATCAAAAAGCCACCAAATAGGCTAGTAAAATCCCAACTCAAGATAAAAAAATGCACTGATTGATTGTATCAGCGCACTTTTATGCTTATCCTACCTTAGCAGCTAATTCTTCTGCAAATTGTTCCAAGCGTTCGATATCTTCTTCCTCAGCAGAAAGATCAACTTTAACACACTCTGAACCTTTTTCTGCTCCTGTTGACACAAAGACACGATCAAAGTCATCAACAGCCTTACAGAATTCATCGTAGAAGGTATCTCCTGAGCCAACCACTCCGTAGATTTTGCCATTCAAATTGAGATCAGCTAAATCTTCGTAGAAGTCCATCATCTCATCTGGCAATTCTCCATCACCATAAGTATAGGTCGCAACGATAGCGATGTCTGCTTCCAAGAAGTCTGAAGCGTCAACAGTTGTACATTCATCAACATCGACATCCAAGCCCAAGTCACGTAATTTGTCTGCTACAATATCTGCAATTTCTTCGGTATTACCGGTCATACTGGCAAATACAATTTTTGCTAATGCCATATCGTCCTCCTCAATTTATCTTTCTCCATTATATCACATCTTTTTCATTTTAAAAATAAAAATTCTTGTGCTACAATGAAATGAGAAAGAATTGAGGTTATTTATGGACATTTGCCATCAAATTTTAGAAAAAATTAAAGAATACGACACGATTATCATTCACCGTCATATGAAACCAGACCCTGATGCCTTGGGAAGTCAGGTGGGATTGAAAGCTCTTCTCAAACATCATTTCCCAGAAAAAACCATCAAGGCCGTTGGTTTTGATGAACCAACTCTTACTTGGATGGCTGAAATGGATCTTGTTGAAGATAGTGCCTACCGAGGTGCCCTTGTCATCGTCTGTGATACGGCGAATACTGCTCGTATCGATGATAAACGCTATAGTCAAGGTGATTTTCTCATTAAGATTGACCACCATCCAAATGATGATGTATATGGTGACCTATATTGGGTGGATACTAGTTCAAGCAGCGCTAGCGAGATGATTACCTTATTTGCAGAAACAACTCAACTGGCCTTGTCAGATCGCGCTGCTGAGTTGCTCTTTGCGGGAATTGTTGGTGATACAGGTCGCTTCCTCTATCCTTCTACGACTGCACGGACTCTTCGCCTGGCTGCATCTCTGAGAGAACAGAACTTTGATTTTTCGGCTCTCACTCGCAAAATGGACACTATGAGTTACAAAATTGCTAAACTTCAAGGCTACATCTACGATCATCTGGAAGTGGACGAAAATGGTGCGGCGCGCGTTATCCTGAGTCAGAAAATCTTGAAACAATTCAATGTTACCGATGCTGAAACTGCAGCCATTGTCAGTGCACCTGGACGCATTGACAGTGTGAGTCTCTGGGGAATTTTTGTGGAGCAGGCTGATGGCCACTACCGCGTTCGCTTACGCAGTAAAATCCATCCTATCAATGAAATCGCCAAGGAACATGATGGTGGAGGCCACCCTCTAGCAAGTGGTGCTAATTCCTATAGCCTAGAAGAAAACGAAATCATCTACCAAAAGTTAAAAAACTTGCTTAAAAACTGATAAAATACTTGCCAAACTTTTCAGAATCTGATAGACTAGTATGGTAACAATCTATGGCTCGCAAAGAGACCATGGCAGAAAGGAAATATTGCAAAATGAAAAAAGATATCCATCCAGAATATCGCCCAGTTGTCTTCATGGACACAACTACTGGTTACCAATTCCTTAGCGGTTCAACAAAGCGCTCTAACGAAACAGTTGAGTTCGAAGGCGAAACTTACCCATTGATCCGTGTGGAAATTTCATCAGACTCACACCCATTCTACACTGGACGTCAAAAGTTCACTCAAGCAGATGGACGCGTGGATCGTTTCAACAAAAAATACGGTCTCAAATAATGATAAAAAGAACAGTTTCGACTGTTCTTTTTTGTTTCTTGAAATCAACTGCTGTTTTCATGTTCCAGACTCATACTCTTCGAAAATCTCTTCGGTAATTTAATGTTAGGGGATTTATACTAACAATAGACTTTAAACATCAAAATTGATAAAATAAAAAGGAAAATAAGATAAAAGGAAACTATAAATCACCATGATGAACATGCAAAAATTGAACATACTGTTTTTAATTTTTGTAAACATCAAAAAGGTTGGTTTAAAAGGATTTTAAGTCCTTAAGATTTTTTATCCAGCACTACTATTCACGCATCCAAGACAAAATCTTGGCAAAAAAATACAGTAGCAAAGAGTACACCAAACTACCACTCATTATGGGCGGTAGTTTTCTTTTCGTCTAAAATAGAGATAAAAAGATAGGTGGTAGCCTTATGCGTTACGGTTATGTTCGAGTATCTACAAGAGAACAAAATATCGATAGACAATTTTCAGCCTTGGTAGAAAATAAATTAGCAAAAGAGAATATTTTTATTGATTACGTTTCAGGAAAAGATTTTGACAGAATAGAATATCAAAAATTATTAACTACCTTGAAAGAGAATGATGAATTGGTTATTAAATCAATTGATAGATTGGGAAGAAACTATGATGAAATTTTAGAACAATGGCAAGCAATTACTAAGAAAAAGAAAGTAAATATAACTGTTTTAGATTTCCCCTTATTAAACACAAAGAATAGCAATGATAATATCACAGGAAAACTAATCTCCGATATCGTTTTACAAGTTCTGTCTTATGTGGCACAGTTTGAAAGAGAACAAATCAAACAAAGACAAATGGAAGGAATACGAGAGGCAAAGAAAAAAGGGAAGAAATTCGGTAGACCAAAATTAGTTGTCCCAAATAATCTCCCTAATGTGATAGCTCAATATAAGAAAAAAGAAATAACCTTACGAGAAGGTGCAGACATCTTAGGAGTATCAAAAAACACCTTTCATAATTGGATAAAAAATTCATAGTTCTTGTCAAAAAACCTAGGATTTTTTGGACAGGAAATACATTCTCTTTTAGAACCGTTTTCGTTAGAAAAAATGTTCTAAAATCAAGCATTTTGACCGATTATTATTACACTTCAATTTTATCAAGTTTGTCCAAAAAAGTCTAGGTTTTTGGACAAACTGATTACTTTACAACAAATAAAAATAGGGAGTATTAAATGAATGCACAAACAAACTAAAAAATTCACACTTGCAACTATCTCAGCTCTATCACTTCTTGGCACTGGAGTCATCACAGCTAATCAAGTATCAGCTAGCGAGAAGACGAGTACTGAAAAACAAATAGAGGCAACAATTACAAAAGTTGAAATTGATTATTTTGGACTTAGCTTCGAAGGCAGACTTTCAGAGCCACTACAACACGGAGGTGATAAGGCTGCTAAGGGAAATGTTACTTTGATTGATAAAGCGACCGGAAAAATTGTGTACCAAAGTCACGATGCTGTCATTTTTAGTGGCTTAACTAAAGATGTCAGTGATCAATTTTTACAACCTTTATTTTATAGCAATCAATTTAAAGGTGATATTTTTGTTTCAGAACAATTTCCAGATGGAACATATATTTTGGAGATGTCTGGAGAAGCTGGTTCGCCTTACGATGACTTAACTGATACAAGAAAACGTGTCTTTAAAGTTAGAAAAGATGTGACTATCGGAAATCCTTCTACAAATTCAAATACTAACACAACAACTCAATCAGGTTCGAATTCTAATATCTCAGGTAGTTGGCTACAATCTGGTTCTCGTTGGTGGTACAAACACGCCGACGGTTCCTATACAACTAATGGCTGGGAAAAAATCAATGGTGTTTGGTATCGTTTTGACAACTCTGGCTGGATGCAAACTGGCTGGGTAAAAGACGGTAGCTGGTACTATCTCGACGGTTCAGGTGCGATGAAGACAGGTTGGGTCAAAGATAACGGTAGCTGGTACTATCTTCAAGACTCAGGCGCTATGAAAACTGGCTGGATGAAGGTATCTGGTAAATGGTACTATGCTTATAGCTCTGGTGCACTAGCAATCAATACGACAACACCTGATGGCTACCGTGTCAATTACAACGGTGAGTGGGTCTAACATACAATAGAAATAGATTAAGGAGACAATTATATGAACAAAGTTATAAAAATTGAAGATGAAACAGTTTATGTTGGAAAAGGTGATAATGGCCAATTTACTGCAATTTCAAGAAAAAGTTTTGGTTTTGAACCACAAGTAGGTGATTACGTAGAATTTTATCAAAACGGTGATGAGTATATTGTTTCAAAAATAGATAACACATCTCCAGCTAGCTCTAGCCAACATTCAAATGGAGTGAGTGATAAATCTAAACTGGCCGCAGCCTTATTTGCCCTATTTTTAGGAGCACTTGGTGGATACGATTTTTACATCGGAAATTCCAAACAAGGATACAAGCGTATCGGTATAACTCTGCTAGCTTTCATTCCTATTTTATTGCCATTTGTTTTACTAGCAAATGCAATTTGGAATATTATAATTACTATTCAAGTTTTAACGTCCAAAACTGGTAGCAAATGGCACCAAGATGCTCAAGGTTTAGAATTGCAAGATTAAACATATGAAAAAATTATTTCTATTCAGTATTAGTATTTTAGCTATCTCTATTTTAACGGCTTGCCAACATCAGAGTGAAAATACTTCTGCAACAAGTTCTGAAGCGATTGCCTCAAGTACTAGTTCCACTTCTTCCACATCGGAAGAAAAGCAAACTGACTACACCCTGTACAATCCTATCCTTAAAGAATATGCCAAAGTATTAGATGGTTCACCAGCTTCACATACAGAGGTCAATTCAAAAGCAAACTTAAAAAATACTTATCCTAAAGAATATTCTGGATTACAGTATAGCTTGTATGATTTAGACCAAGACGGTACGGACGAACTTTTGATTGCCCTAAAAATGGATTCTAACTATTACGATTTATTAGATATTCGAACTCTTAAAAATGACGAAGTTATTCGACTGACCAATGCAGAAAACAATCTGGACTTTATTGGAGAGCGAGTACATTTTAATCCTTTAGAAAATGGCTATTTCCAATTATCTACCCGTGTATCTACTAATCAAATCCAAGTTAAACTATACAAGTTAAATCAGGATGGAACACGGTTAGAGTTAATTAGCGAATCAGATACAGAAGAGGGACTGGGGACAAAACCACCTTCCCTTGATATAAGATCTTTCTCTTGGAAGTCTGTCACAAGTCTCATAAATGGAGAAACTAGCCTTCCGTCAGAAAGCAAAGGGATGGATATTTCTGCAATTCAAAATGGGGATTTTTCTAGTGTCTCAGGAACTTGGAGGAATCGTTCAGGTATTGAATTTACTTTCGACAAAAATGGTTTAGTAAGTGATAAGTCCAAAATTTCAATTGAAGATGCTAAAGAAATTGACCACTATCTTAAGGCAAATTCTGTTTCTAAAGATGGAGGTGCTGGTGCAGCTATTGCCTTTTTACCAGCAGGAATCCCTATAACTATGTCTGTCACCTCTTCTACAGATAATGGCTATACCGACTCATCTGATATCACACAAGACCGCTTATGGATTGGACAACAACTTATCAATGGTAGTACTGAGGGATTTTTCTACAAAGTAGAATAGTGTTAGTAAACCCTTAAACGAGCTCATAAAATATCTAGCAACTTTTCATAAACACATATAGGATAAATATTCTTATGCTCTGAGAATATCTATCCTATATTTTTATTCCATCTACATCCCTATCGATACTTGATGAATTCTCTCTAAAAAAGATTAGACTTTTAGCCTCAAAATTGATAAAATAAAAAAGAAAATAATTGAAAAAGGAAACTATAAATCACCATGATGAACATGCAAAACATGATGCGTCAAGCACAAAAACTTCAAAAACAAATGGAACAAAGTCAAGCAGAACTTGCTGCTATGCAATTTGTTGGCAAATCTGCTCAAGACCTTGTCCAAGCAACCTTAACTGGAGATAAGAAAGTTATCAGCATTGAATTCAATCCAGCTGTCGTTGACCCTGAAGATCTTGAAACTCTTTCAGATATGACTGTTCAAGCCATCAACTCTGCTCTTGAACAAATCGATGAAACTACCAAGAAAAAATTGGGTGCTTTCGCTGGAAAATTGCCATTCTAAGCATAAGAAAAACAAGCATTCATGAGAATACTTGCCTATCATGGGAGGAACAACTGTTCCTCTTTTTGCTTACTAAAAATTAAAGAATTCCATGGCCTGTTTGAACAGTAAATCCGTATACTCTGGGTCTTCTTGGGCAATGGTAACCTGGTCTTGAATCATTTCCAAGTCATCCGTTATCATGCCATCTGCTCCTAGCTGAACAGATTTATCAAAGGCCTCTGAACTATTGATGGTCCACACGTACAATTTCTGATCGGTATTCCAAAGCTTGTTAACAAAATTTTCATCCAAGGTTGAATACTCCATAGTATAACCTGTAGCCTTGGTTCTTGGAAAAATACTATTATAAGGTAGGATGAAATAGACTGGAATTTGAGAATCGTAGGCTAAAACCTGATCAATCACATGGTAGTCTAAAGATTGCATTTGGTGACCATTCTGCTTAAGAATAGTTCCATATTTTTCCATAAAGCGTTTCATCATATCTGGGCTATCTTTTCGACTGGTTTTAATCTCAATGAGGAGTTTTTGATGCAATTCATTGGCTTTATTGAGATAGTCATCAAAACTAGACACCTTGCTATGATAACCATTTTCTGAAATATTGAGTTTGGTCAATTCTTCCAAAGTGAGATCCTGAGGATTGGCATTAACACCTGTCAAATTTTTGATATTGGCATCATGCATCATGACAAACTGGCCATCTTTTGTTTCCTGAACATCTGTCTCAACGAAATCTGGACTTAGTTGAGCCGTCTTTTCTAAAGATTGGACTGTATTTTGCACACCATTCTTATTGGATACTCCCCTGTGAGAGATAATTAAAGGTTTATTGGCGACTGGAGCTTCTAAATAAACATAACCCTCAAGAGCGAAAAAGATACCAGCACATCCCATCACTCCCCATCTCATCCAGTGGTCTTTCTTTCTCCTTGGTGTGATTTCTAATTCTTCTCCTGTTAAAAAGGAAACAAACTTAATGAGAAAGTAAGTCAAGGCCATATAGTGGAAATTCTTGATTAAAACAAAGTTGATAATTCCCAGCACAAGAGATTCCTTATGGGTCAAACCATCCATCAGTGCCTGACTTGCCAAGATTGGAATCAATAAAAGAATGAAAAATATGTAGGTTTTGACGATAATCCAAAGCAAGTTCCAAATATAAAACCAGGAGTGCTTTCTTGTCTTCTCTAGACTGTATCTGACTGCTTCTTTGACTGTTTTTTTCTCAAATAAAAGCTGAGGTAGGGCAAACATGAAACGCACTGAAATGTAAAATAGAAGTAAAGCCAAAATAGTAACCACTATACCTACTAGCCAATACTTGTCTTCCACATAATCAACGATAAAGTCCGGAATGACAATTTTATTTAGGTAGTAAATCTTTAAAATCTTTCGAATCAATGGAAAGAGCATCATGACATAAAAGAAGATAAAGGCTATCTTGGAAAGCGTCACTTGCTTCATAAACAAGATACTTTGGCGAAAGACCTTACGACTGTACTCCAGCAAGGTCCTTTTTTCATGGCATAATAAATGCCGAGCACCAATAAAGAGAAGTCCTATCTGGTAATAGGCGACCAGTAAATTAACGATTACCAGAACAAATAAAGCAAGACTAACAAAGGGAGAACCTTTTATAATGGCAAAAATATTGTTGTAAGATAGAAAGAGATAACCTGTCTGACGGAGCAAAAGTCCAGCAATCCAAGAATTTGACGGTAACCAGACAAACTCAATCATCATAAAAGTCAAGAAAAATAGAAAAAGTATTTTATCTAGATTAAAGTATATCTGCTTAAAACCTAGATTTTTAGGTTTTTCAGGTTTCATAGGCACTCCTAGTCAAATAATTGAGACAAGTCCAAACCTCCAAAAGGATTGTTCGATAGGCTACTTTCTGCCCCTAACAATTCTCTAGCTTGATCCGACTCTAGAAAGGACTCGTAAACACGCGCCGTCATCCGAGCATCCTCTAAGCTATTATGAGACTGACCTTGAAATCCAAGAAATGAGGCAACAGTTTGCAATTTGAGATTGGCAATACCATGTAAATCCGAACTCCGACGTTCAAAAGCTTCATCATACAAATCCACCTTATACTGTTGACTATAATCTAAACCATGCTCTGCTAGAATAGGCAAATCACTTTTAGCAGCATTGTAGCCAACCATGGGTAAAGAACCCACAAACTCTTGGAATTCTTTTATGACCTCCTCCACTGGAGGAGCATCTTTTAAGGTCTCAGCTGTAATCCCAGTCAAACCATTTATAAAACTCTTTAGAGGCACACTGGTATGAACATAGGAATCATAGGCATCGATTTCCTGACCATCTCTAAAACGCACTGCCGATACTTGAATCAAGTGTGTTTGCCCTTCATGCTGATTAAATTCTAAATCGAAAGCAATGTAATCTTCTAATCGTTCCATTTTCTACCTCTCCTATACTGTTATTTTACTTGAGCAACTATACTATTTAGAAACAAAAGAAGCCATCAGGTTAGCATTTAACCTAAACAGCTCCTTGATTATCCTCCAAATAAACGAGCAAAAAAGCCTTTCTTAGTGGATTGGACTTCTTCTTTTGCTTGGTCCAGCTCTAGCTTAAGATTTTCTTGATCCTTCATGGCTTGAAGAGTCAATTGTTGCTGCTGATCGAGTTGTTTGTCTTTCTCAGCAATCTGACGGTCTTTGATACGCATCTGCTCGTCTTTTTCTGATAACTGACGATCCTTGGCTTTTAATTGTTCATAAAGACGAAGAATTTCCGCATTCTTCTCATCAACCAGAATCTCCATCAGTTCACGTTGCTTGACATCTTCACTGACAGGCTCATCTTCAAAAATCGTTTTTTTATAGATTTCTTCTAGCTTAATCAAGCCACTTCTGGTAACGACTGTTACCCCTTTGTCATTTTTATCTGTGTCTTCTTCTGGTAATTCTTTGACACGGTTATTGATTGCTTGGCGAGATAATCCTAAGACCTCTGCAATCTCACTGACGGTCATTTCAATACTCATAATATCCTCTGAAACGTTTTCTAGCTTTTCTTTACTTAAATCTTATCATAAGCTAGAAAAACTGTCAAATTTCCGCTTAATCTAAAGCCTTCAAAAAGGCTAATAAGACTTGGGCAGAGCGACGTCCAGCTTCGATAATAAACTCATCAAAAGAGATGTTTGCTTCATGGTTGGCATTATCACTCATAGCTCGGATAACTAAAACTGGAAGATTAAGGGCATGCGCTGCCTGAGCAATAGCTGCCCCCTCCATCTCAACAGCTAAAACTTCTGGGAAATGGGACTTAATCGCTTCTATCTTGTCATTTCCTGCAACAAAACTATCTCCTGTAGCAATCAAACCAAGATGCCAGTTCTGGTCCAATTGAGATAAACTCTCTTGGATTTGAGCAATAAAAGTTTTATCTGATTCGAAATAAAGCGGTTGTTGCGCCATTTGTCCATAAGCATAGCCAAAAGCTGTGACATCCACATCATGATAGGCTAATTTGTCAGCAATCACAACATCTCCAACAGCAATTCCTTCTGCTACTGCCCCAGCTGATCCCGTATTGATAAGAGCATCCACTTGGAAATGATCAGCCAAAATCGCCACACTCATAGCAGACATGATCTTCCCTATTCCACTTTCTACAAGAACGACTTCATGATAGGCAATGCTTCCTGTGTGATAGGTATTCCCCAAAACAACTTGCTCCTGGGCATTTTCTAAATGCTGGACCAGATACGCCAGTTCTTCTGGCATAGCCGCAATAATTCCTATTTTCATTTCAATTCCTTTTCTATTACAAAAGTTTCATTGCTAAGACAAGCAAAATCAAGAGAAAGATGACTGCAAATAAGATTTTATTCAGTTTAGAATTGAAGACATTTCTCTTGGTATTTTCAATGCGACGGCTTTTATGAATAGAGGGTTCGACCTGAATCTTCAAGGTTTCCTGGCTAAAACCATGATCCTTAGGATTGGCATAACCAAAACGGGAAGAAGAGGTTGGTAAAATCTTGGTTTCCTCGTCATCAAGCAAAGGGGGACCCGAAATTTTTTCGCCTCTATTAGCTCTTTCAATCATTTCATCCGTTAATAAAGGTTTACCCATACTGACCTCCTCTATTTTTTGTTCAATTCCCAATACTGAACAGCCATAATTGTCTTGGCATCACATATATGACCTGATTGGATTAATTCCTTGGCTTCTTCTAAGTTCACTTCAAGGACTTCTAAGGTTTCATCTTCATCCTGCGGGCGCGGATTTTCTACCTTTGTCAAACCGCTAGCTAGGTATAGTTTTAATTTTTCATTACAAAAGCCAATGGCTGAGTAAAAATCGTACAAGAGTTCTAATTTCCCTGTATAGGCTGTTTCTTCCTCTAATTCACGAAGTGCTGCTGCGACAGGGTCTGTGTTTTCTCCTACTTCCAACTTTCCGGCTGGAATTTCGTAAGAGACAGCCTCGATAGCTTTGCGGTACTGCTTGACCAAGATGAGTTTTTGTTCATCCGTTACTGCTAAAACACAGACAGCCCCATTGTGGAAAATCAAATCACGTTGGGCAATTCCCTTACCTTCTGGTAATTCAACCTGATCTTGAACCAGTTTAAAAATTGGTCCTTGATAGATTTCTTTTCGGCTAAGCGTTTTTTCTTCAAATTCCATGACAGACTCCTACTGATTATTAGGATGATGAGGAAGGCGAGTTGCATATTCGTCTTTATTGACCTGACGACCGCGACCAATAGCAATCGCATCCGCCGGCACGTCTTTAGTAATAGTTGAACCAGCACCAACGAGGGAATTGTCACCTAACTCAACTGGCGCAATAATGGTTGAATTTGAACCAACAAAGACATTGTTGCCGATGACTGTCTTGTATTTGTTTTTGCCGTCATAGTTGACTGTAATGGTTCCAGCACCGAAATTAACGTTACTACCCACTTCACAGTTTCCGATATAAGTCAAATGACCAGCCTTAGTATTCTCGCCGATAGAAGAACCTTTCACCTCAACAAAGTTACCAATATGAACTTGGGCACCCAGACTTGAACCTGGACGAATGTGGGCATAAGGTCCGACTGTCACTCCGTCAGCAACACTACTTTCTTCAATCATAGAATTGGTAATGACAGCTCCTGCTCCAATAGTGCTGTCCACTACATAGGTACCGTTTGTCAAAACAGTCTCAGCACCAATTTTCGTTTGCCCTTTCAAGGTAACATTGGCTTCGATTTGAACTTCAGGAGCAATCTCAACATCAATATCGATATAAGTTGCTTCTGGGTTGACAAAGCTAACACCGTTGACCATGTGTTGATGATTGATGCGGCGACGCATAACCGACTCAGCAGTCGCAAGAGCCACACGGTCATTTACCCCAAGACTTTCATCAAAATCTTTCAAAGTATAAGCGCCAACTTTTTCACCAGCTTCACGGAAAATGCCAATGACATCTGTAATATAGTATTCACCTTGAGCGTTATTGGTATTGATATTTTTCAAAGCCTCAAACAAACGCTCATTGTTAAAGACGTAAGTTCCAGTGTTGATTTCCTTGATTTGTTTCTCAAAATCTGTGGCATCCTTCTGCTCAACAATGCGAAGAACTTCAGCATTATCATTACGAACAATTCGTCCATAGCCGAAAGGATTATTGGTTTCAGCAGTCAAGATAGTTGCCACATTTTTATGATTGATGTGGAAATCAATCAAGTTTTTCAAGCTTTCACCTGTGATTAAAGGAGTATCTCCTGCGATGACCAAGGTGTGACCTGACAAACATTCTAGGATAGGCTCTGTCATCATAACTGCATGGCCAGTTCCTAACTGTTCAGATTGAGTCACAAATTCTGTCTGCCCAGCCAAGACCTGCTCAACCAATTCCGCCTTGTGTCCTACAACTGTTACTGTCTTTTCAGGTTGGATAGCTCCCACACTACGGAAAACATGTTCCAACATAGAAATACCCGCAACCTTGTGCAACACTTTTGGCAAATCAGATTTCATGCGAGTCCCTTTACCCGCTGCTAAAATAATGGCATAATTTGACATAATCTTCTCTTTTCTCTAGAAATTCCCTTTTATTATACCATATTTCAAATCATTCCGCGCCCTTGAATGAAAAAATGCTCTAAAGTCCTTTATTAACCCATTTTTTGAGTATTTTTTTTGATTTTTTCTCATTTTTAAGGTAAAATTATGAGATATGAGAAAGAAAATAAATCCGCTTATTTTGTTTGGTTTTTTTGGGATTATGATTTTCATTTTAATCCTGAATCGCCCTCGTTTTGAGGACCATCCTGTAAAAACAAAGTCAAATATCGCGCAAGTAGAAACGCAAGCGCTACATAATATAGATAAACCGGTAATTGATGTTTCTGGTTGGCAACGTCCTGAGGAAATTAATTACGATACTCTCTCCCAAAACATTTCTGGAGCTATTGTTCGCGTCCATAGTGGTGCTCAAACGTCCAAAGAGAACGATGCTTCCTATGTTAATGGTGTTGATAAGGCCTTTAAAACCCATATCACTGAGTTCCAAAAACGAAATGTCCCAGTTGGTGTCTATGCCTATGTAGCTGGAAAAAATGTCCAGGAAATGGAAAAGGCTGCTGAGGTATTCTATAACGCCTCTTCGCCATACAGTCCTAGCTACTATTGGCTAGATGTGGAAGATAAAACCATGTCCAATATGAACGAAGGTGTTGAAGCCTTTCGTGCAAAACTAGAATCACTAGGTGCTAAAAACATAGGTATCTACGTTGGGGTCTACTTCATGGAAGAACACAGTATTGATACAGACAAGTTTACGTCTGTTTGGATTCCTTCCTATGGCTCTGACTCAGGATTTTACGAGGCAACTCCAAAAACTGATTTAGATTACGACATCCACCAGTACACTTCTAAAGGAAAAATTGCTGGTTTTGACCACGATTTAGATATCAACGTTATCTCTTCCTTAAAAAACAAAGAAGAAACCTTTAGAAAACTCTTTTTAAAACCTTAAAAGCATTTGTTTAGCATTTGCTTTTTCTTTTTGTGTTTGATTATGATACAATATAATAAGGATTTTTTGAAATAGAAATAGTTGGAGGAAAAATATGCTCTCATGGTTAGCACGCCTTATTAAAGGGATTGTGATTGCTCTTGGATTTATCCTACCGGGAATTTCCGGAGGGGTTCTAGCAGCAATCTTAGGAATTTATGAACGGATGATTGGCTTTCTAGCCCATCCCTTTAAAGACTTTAAGGAAAATATTTTGTACTTTATTCCAGTTGCCATCGGTATGCTTCTGGGAATCGGCTTATTTTCTTACCCGATTGAATACCTGCTTGAAAATTATCAGGTCTTTGTCTTATGGAGCTTTGCGGGTGCCATCATTGGTACAGTTCCTAGCCTTCTAAAAGAATCAACTCGAGAATCTGACCGAGACAAGATTGATTTAGCTTGGTTCTGGGCAACCTTTATCATTTCTGGACTAGGTCTCTATGCCTTAAATTTTGTAGTTGGAACCTTAAGTGCCAGCTTTCTTAATTTCGTCCTAGCTGGTGCTCTGCTGGCTCTTGGCGTATTAGTTCCTGGCCTTAGTCCATCAAATCTACTTTTGATTTTGGGACTCTATGCTCCTATGTTGACTGGATTTAAAACCTTTGACCTCTTGGGAACCTTCTTCCCGATTGGAATCGGGGCAGGTGCAACTCTCATCATTTTTTCAAAATTGATGGATTATGCCTTAAATAACTACCACTCACGCGTCTATCATTTCATCATCGGTATCGTCCTATCAAGTACCCTTTTGATTTTGATTCCAAATGCAGGAAACGCTGAAAGTATCCAATACACAGGTCTTTCTCTTGTCGGGTATGTCATTATCGCCTTCTTCTTTGCACTGGGAATCTGGCTTGGTATTTGGATGAGCCAATTGGAGGATAAGTATAAATAATGGCCAAAAAAGTTAAAGTCAAAAAAACATTAGTAGAACAAATCCTGTCTAAAGCAGGTATCCAACATCAAGGGATTCAAATCAATGCCCTGGAAGGAGAACTTCCGCAAGGTTATGACCGAGATCAAATTTTCAAAACCTTGGCTCTTTTGGGAGACAAGACAGGACCGATTATCGGAATTATCCCTATCACTCAGCACTTGTCTGAAAAGAAATTAGCTAAAATTTCTGGCAATAAAAAAGTGAGCATGATTCCACAAAAGGACTTGGAAAAAACAACTGGCTACATTCATGGAGCCAATAATCCGGTCGGCATTCGTCAGAAACACAATTACCCCATTTTTATCGATAAGATTGCTCTAGACTTAGATCAAATGATTGTCTCTGCTGGGGAAGTTGGTCACAGCATTATCGTCGCACCACAAGACTTAGCTAGCTTTGTAAAGGCTGACTTTACAGATATCTTGGAGGACAGCAAGTAATGAAACTCTACTTTGTCCGCCACGGCCGCACCGTCTGGAATCAGGAAGGACGCTTTCAAGGTGCTAGTGGCGATTCTCCCCTTCTTCCTGAATCCATTGACACCCTCAAAAAACTCGGCCAGTATCTCAAGGAAATTCCTTTTGATCAGATTTATGCAAGTGATTTACCTCGAGCAGTCAAATCTGCTGAGATTATCCAAAGTCAACTCCAGATTCCTTGTCCTTTAGAAAGTGTTCCTAATCTCCGTGAATGGCAGCTAGGGAAATTAGAAGGTTTGAAGATTGCAACCTTGGAAGCTATTTACCCGCAACAAATCAAAGCTTTCCGTACGAATCTTGCCAAGTTTGACACTCAAATGTTTGGAGCCGAATCCCTCTATAGCACCACACAACGGACCATCCAATTTATCAAATCACTCAAAAATAATCCAGCTGAACGTATTTTAATTGTCGGGCATGGCGCTAATCTTACTGCCAGTCTTCGTACTCTTCTAGGTTATAAAGAGCCTCTTCTTCGTAAAGATGGCGGTCTAGCAAATGCCAGCCTAACCATCCTAGAAACCCATGATTTTGAAAGATTCACTCTTGATACGTGGAATGATACTTCTTATCAATAAAGAACTTGATTTTAGTGTCAAGTTCTTTTTAGTTTTTAAAGATTATCCGTGAATTTCTTAGTTATTTATGATAAAATGGGAGTATCGCAAAAAATGACTCATCGTATTCAATTTTGAGTAAAACTAGGAGGATCCCATGTCTACAGAACATATGGAAGAACTAAATGACCAGCAGATCGTTCGCCGTGAAAAAATGGCTGCGCTCCGTGAACAAGGAATCGATCCTTTCGGAAAACGCTTTGAACGCACTGCAAATTCACAAGAATTAAAAGATAAATATGCTGACCTCGATAAAGAACAATTACACGATAAAAACGAAACAGCTACTATCGCAGGACGCTTGGTAACCAAACGTGGTAAAGGTAAAGTAGGATTTGCCCACCTTCAAGACCGTGAAGGCCAAATCCAAATCTACGTTCGTAAAGATGCTGTCGGTGAAGAAAACTACGAAATCTTCAAAAAAGCAGACCTTGGTGACTTCCTTGGTGTCGAAGGTGAAGTGATGCGTACAGATATGGGAGAACTCTCTATCAAGGCTACTCACATCACTCACTTGTCTAAAGCACTTCGCCCACTTCCTGAGAAATTCCACGGTTTGACAGACGTTGAAACCATTTACCGTAAACGTTACCTTGACTTGATTTCTAACCGTGAAAGCTTTGAACGCTTTGTCACTCGTTCAAAAATCATCTCTGAAATTCGTCGTTACCTTGACCAAAAAGGTTTTCTTGAAGTGGAAACACCTGTTCTTCACAACGAGGCTGGTGGAGCTGCTGCCCGTCCATTTATCACTCACCACAATGCCCAAAACATTGACATGGTCCTTCGTATCGCAACTGAGCTTCACTTGAAACGCCTTATCGTTGGTGGTATGGAACGTGTCTATGAGATTGGCCGTATCTTCCGTAACGAAGGAATGGATGCTACACATAACCCTGAGTTCACTTCTATCGAAGTATACCAAGCTTATGCAGACTTCCAAGACATCATGGACTTGACTGAAGGTATTATCCAACACGCTGCTAAAGCTGTTAAGGGTGATGGTCCAGTTAACTATCAAGGAACTGAAATCAAGATTAACGAACCATTTAAGCGTGTTCACATGGTGGATGCTATCAAGGAAATTACTGGTGTAGATTTCTGGCAAGATATGACTTTCGAGGAAGCCAAAGCTATCGCTGCTGACAAGAAAGTTCCTGTTGAGAAACATTACACTGAAGTTGGCCACATCATCAATGCCTTCTTTGAAGAGTTTGTTGAAGAAACCTTGATCCAACCAACCTTTGTCTATGGACATCCAGTAGCTGTATCTCCACTCGCTAAGAAGAATCCTGACGACGAACGCTTTACTGACCGTTTCGAGCTCTTCATCATGACTAAGGAGTACGGTAATGCCTTTACTGAGTTGAACGATCCAATCGACCAACTTAGCCGTTTTGAAGCCCAAGCTAAAGCCAAAGAACTTGGTGATGATGAAGCAACAGGCATTGACTACGACTACATTGAGGCTCTTGAATATGGTATGCCTCCAACAGGTGGTTTGGGAATCGGTATCGACCGTCTCTGCATGCTCCTTACTGATACAACCACTATCCGTGATGTATTGCTCTTCCCAACAATGAAATAAGCACTTATCCTCTGGCTCTTGCCAGGGGTTTTTTGATGCAAAAAGAGATTGAGGAAAAACTCAATCTCTACTTTTCACTTCTTTTGTTGCCACATCTTCTCCAAACCATTTTTGGCTGATTTCCTGGAACTTTCCTTCTTGGTATAGTTCGATAAAGGCCTGGTTTAATGCTGTTAATAATCTTTTATCTGCTGGTCTAACTCCGACCGCAAAGGATTCACTTTCAAATCCTGCTGAAAAGACATTGTAGTCATTTAATATGCCTTCAGACTGGAGATAATAATTAGCATACACTCGGTCAATCAATAAGGCATCAATCCGGTCATTTTTCAAATCAATCAAGGCTTCATTGAAACTTTGGTATTGATTGGCCTTCTGGTCTTTGACACGATTTTTCAGTAAATCTGGCTGGGCTTCAAAGTCTAAATAACCAGAGGAACCGGCTTGGGCTCCCAAGGTCTTATCCTTCATATCCTCTACTGAATGAATTTGCTGGCTTTTCTTCGCAACCAGAACTTGCTGATTTTCCATATAAGGAATGCTAAAGGCAACCTTCTCTTGGCGTTCATCAGTGGCAGAATAGCCATTCCAGATGGCATCTATGGTTCCATTTTGCAGTTCCGTTTCCTTCATATCCCAGTCAATTGGCTGAAATTGCACCTTGAAACCTAATTTTTCAGAAACTGCTTGTGCCAAGTCAATATCAAATCCTGTATATTGGCCATTCTTTTCTTCAAACCCCATGGGTACAAAGGTATTGTCAAAACCAATAGTAATGGTCCCTTGCTCTTGATACTTATCCCAGTTATCCTGCTTTGGATCACTAGCCTTCTGAGTACAAGCTGTTAAAAAGATAGTCAAGATAGAAACCAATACTAAAGCAATTTTCTTATTAGTCATTGGCACCTCCTACTTGGGCTCAACCTTGAGAATTTGATCCGCGATATTTTCAGCGAATTGTAAATCGTGGGTAACCACAATCTGGGTCATGCCAAGTTCCCTATTTTGCAAGATTAACTTTTCAACTTCCAAGCGTAATTCCGGATCCAGGGCAGAAGTCGGCTCATCGTAACCAATGATTTCTGGATCAACCATCATAGCACGCGCCAAGGCCACACGCTGCTTTTGCCCACCAGATAATGAGAAAGGATAGGCATCTGCGTGCCCTGCTAGTCCTAACTGTTCCAAAAGCCCTCGCGCCTTCTTCTCAGCCTCTTCCTGCTTCATTCCCATAGTTTTTACAGGAGATAAGGTCAAATTGTCTAGAACTGATAAATGAGGGAAAAGTTGAAAATCTTGGAATACAAATCCCAGTAGATTTCGCTTCTCCAATTCATCCAGTTCTAAAGGTTCTCCATTATAAAAGATTTGCCCTGAATCAATGGTTTCAAGACCCGCAAGCATGCGCAAGAGGGTTGTCTTACCTCCACCAGAAGGCCCAACGATAGCTAGGATTTGCTTTTCAGGAATTTTTAGACTGAAATTGGACAAAATTTGCTTTTCACCAAATCCCTTATTGATATTTCGTAATTCTAACATGGCAGCCTCCTATCTATAGTAACTGTACTTCTTCTCAACTTTTTTGGCAAGAATGGTCACAATCCCAATCAAAATCAAGTAAATGGCTCCTGCCAAGAACATGGGAACCAGGCTAGCGTCACGGTTGGCAGCTGTTCGACTAGCCAAGATGAGGTCTGAAATTCCTAGAGCATAGACCAGAGAAGTATCCTTGACCAAACTCATAACCTCATTAAAGACACTAGGGAGAACAATCTTGGTCACTTGGGGCAAGATAATATAGCGTACTGTGGCAAAAGGACTGAACTTCAAGACCTTAGAAGCCTCATATTGACCTTTAGGAATGGTATCAATCCCCCCACGGAAGATTTCAGCAAAGTAAGCCGCATAATTCAACACAAAGGCAATGATAGCCGCAGGAAGACGGTCCAAACGAATCCCAATACTTGGCAGCACATAATAGATAAAGATTAATTGCAAGAGCAAGGGTGTGCCTCGCATAATCCAAATATAAATATTAATCAAATGATGGAGGGGCTTCCAATGGACTTGCAAGGCAAAGGCAATCAAAACGCCCAAGGGAATAGAAAAAATCAAGACCAGCGCAAAAACCTGTAAAGTCATGCTTGCACCGCTCAATAAACTCGGTAATATCTCAAACAAATAAGACATACTGACACCTCCTAAAAATAATTGTTCCCATTATAGCATAAATAAACAAAAATTCCAAGGATTTTTGCAAAAAAATTCTCTTTTAAAAAGAAAAACTATATCCATCAAAAATGATAAGATACAGTTTTAAAAAATATATTCTTACAATCTCTCAAATAGTTCTTGCATTTGCACATCATCTGGGACCAGTTTTAAGTAAGCTTGCGCATTGACTTTTGCTTCCTCAAAGTAGCCCAATTCACGCAAGAGATAAATATAGTGTTCTAGAAATTCTGGATTGTCCTTCAAATCACCTGCCAACTCTTGGTAATGCTCATAGGCAGTATCTAAATCGTCCATTTCTTGATAAGAACGAGCAATCATCCACTTAGTCAAAAGATTTTCTGGTTCCTCGCTCTGCAAGTCTAGAATATCCTCATAACGCTCCTGCTCTAGATAAATAGTTGCCAAACGAAGCAAGATTTCTTCTGTATCCTCAGCATCTTCTTTTGCAGTAAGGAGATAATTTTCTGCTCCGCAAGCATCATGTAATTCATAAGAGAATTGTGAAGCAGCTAGCAAAAGGCGAGTTTCAAAGGGATTTTTCTCTAAGCCTTGCTTAGCGATACGGAGGGCTTCTTGAACTTGATGTTCCTTATGTAGGGCCTGACTGTACCCATACTCATAACCTTCAAAGTCAGGAGAAATGGTATCGAGTTGCTTAAAGTAGAGGACAGCTTTTTGGTATTCTTCTTGATCAAAGTAAAGACTGGCTAACTCAAAAGCTGTTAGGTCATCGTATTCTAACTCCAGGGCTTTTTCTAAAAACTCTATAGCCGTTTCAAATTTCCCTAACTGGGCATAGGCAAAGCCAATTCGTTGATAGGTAGAAATGCCTGTTTGCTCATAAATAGTACGATTATCTAACTGAGCATAGCCTTGAATAGCCTCTTGGTAATTTTCCAACTCACTATCCAACTCTGCTAATCCCAATATCAAGAGAGGATCTTCTGAGTAGTTCAAAGCCTCCAGCAATTTCTCACGCGCCACATCTGTCAAACCTTCCAGCTGGTAAAGGTCTGCCTTCAGAGCCAAAGCCGAAACATACAAGTCACTGTCGGGTTGGATTTCCTCTAGGTAAGCAAAAGCTTCTTCGATTTGACCATCCTCGCTAGCAATTGCTGCTAGATTAAGATGAACCTCTGGAAAATCTTCTACAATTTTCAGGTAAATTTCCTTGGCCTGAGGATAGAAACCAATTCCTTCTAGATAGGTGGCTAACTCATAAAGAATTTCACTCGAATCATTTTCTAAGGCGTTGACGAAATAGTGCTCAGCCTTGGTTAAATCTTGTTCCTCCAAAGCCTGTAACATCTGTTGACTATTGTTCACTCTTGACTTCCTCTCCCTCTAGTTCATATAGACCACTGACTACCTTATACCATTCAAAAATCGCCGAAATAACAACCTTAGCAGAAGCATAAACCGGAATACCAAGTAAAACTCCCCAAATACCAAACATGGATCCTGAAGTTAACAAGACAAAGAGAACATTAATAGGATGAATGTTTAATTGACTTCCCAAAATCAGTGGAGAAACAAAACGGCCTTCAATTGTTTGTTCTACGATAAAGACAATCACCACTTTTAAAAGCATGACTGGCCCTGCAATCAAGCCCAATACTAAGGCAGGGAGCATGGCTAGGAAGCTACCAAGATAAGGAACCAGATTTAAAATACCAGCAGTAACACCCAGCGTAACTGCATAGCGTAGACCGATAATCTTGAAGAAAATCATAAACATTACCGCTACAATAATAGCTACTGTTACTTGCCCTCTAACATAATTGGACAACTGTTGATTCACATCTGATAAAACTTGTCCAACAGGTTCTTTCAATTTTGTTGGCATGAATTGGGTCAAATAGTTGCGCAAACCTTTCCCATCACGCAAAAGATAAAAGAGCATGAAAGGAACGATAATCAAGGCAACAATCACTTGAGAAGCCCCGCTAATAAAGGCGCTCACCCAGTTGACTGCCTGAGAAGAAACCTTGCTCGCCCAAACTGTAGCCTGGCTAGAAAAATTGGTCAAAACTTGCTCTAACTGAGGTCTGAAATCATCTGGTAAACGCTTGGTGACCAAATCATCAATAACCCTATCAGCATCTTCAAGGTAGACTGGAACATTTCTTGCAAAACTTAAAACCTGACGTTGCAGATTTGGAATGGCTACTGCCAAGCCCCAAATGATAAAGAGAGCGATGATGACAAAGACAATACTAATCGCTATGACACGATTAATCTTATGCTTCTCCAACCAATCAACAATAGGATTCAACAAATAATATAGTAGGCCAGACAGAATGACTGGTAACATCACAACTGCCAAAAAGTCCAAAACAGGTGAAAATAGAAAACTAATCTTACTTAAAATAAAAAGATTGAGTCCCAATAATAAGGTTACCAAAAATACCGTAATGGCTTTGTTATCCAAAAACCACTTGAAAAACCAAGATAGGCTAAAATGTTTCTCTTTTTGTTCCATATATAATTCCTTTCTGTCATTCTCTCATTATACCATTTTTAGGTCAAAATAACTCTTTTTTAAAGTGCTTACATAAAGACAGCGACATAAAAAATCCCCTCAAAAGAGGAGATTCGATTAGTCTTGAATATGACGGTCTAAGTTCTTCTGATAATCAGCATTGGATTTGCCTTTTTCATCAGCAAATTTCTTGCGGAACTCATCCATTTCTTTGGAAGTGACAATCTTATCTTGGAGTTTAAGATATTTATAACTGTTATCTCCTGTTTTGTCACCAACCCAACCATCAGCACCACTGCCTAATACTTTCTTCGTTACAAGCATTTGGGCACCGTCTGAGTGTACAGGAATAACTAGAGCACTATCTGTTAACCAAGCTTGAGCCTTAGCATATTTAGAATAACGTTTTTGCAGATCTGTTTTCTCACTGTTTGCGTCATCAATCAATTCTTTGTATTTATCCAATCCAACTGTTTTAAGGGCTGGATTGTCTGTTCCTGGTGCTACACCAAGAGAGCTGAGGAGACTTGGGCCAGATGTTGGATCAAATACATCTAGATAAGTTGACGGATCTGCATAATCCGGACTCCAACCACTATTAACATTAATGTCCCAATCAACATTATTATTTGATGTCGCTAGAACAGTCATGCTTCCCAATTCATCATCAGAAACCTGTTGAATGTCCACAGCCACATTTTCAGAACCCAATGCTTCTTCAATTGATTGTTTATAAGACTGAGCTTGATGAATAAAATCTGTTTGAGTAGATGAAACTGGAAGATCTAAATGAATCGGAAACTGTACTCCATCAGCTTGAAGAGTTTTCTTAGCAGCTTCAAACTTAGCTTTGGCTTTATCTACACTATGAAGTGAATCTTGGGCATCATCAAGACTGACATCTTTCCAAACATTATCCAATTTATCCAATTCTGTCTTAGTTACTTGACCAAACGATTGGTCTCCAACTTGTACAAATGTTGGAGGAGTGAAACTTGTACGTAGTTTACGCGGCGCTACTTCATCTCCAAACACCTGAGAAACAGCTGCTTTACGATCTGCAGCAAATGCCAAGGCTTGACGGAAGTCTTTGTTTAAAAGTGCTTTCTTAGTAGAGGATTTTTCTACATCACTTGTTTTAGCAGTATGATTATAAGTTACACGGTCGATATTGGTTGAGATATAAAAAATTCCTCCACGCTGTTGACTGTATACAATATTATCCTTGTATTTTTCTTTTAGACGTTCATAGTTAGCAGAGTTTTTAAAGAGAGGCGCAGCTGGATAATGTCCTTCATCAAATCCACGTCCAAGAGAGTCAGCATCTTGACCATCAAAGAATGATAATTTGATATCATCAATAAAGACATTTTGTTTATCCCAATAATTTTGGTTTTTGGTCATTTCGATAGAAGATTTAGATGTAAGCCCCTTGAGGAGATAAGGACCGTTGTAGAGAATGCTCGTAACATCAGTTGGTTTACCAAAGTCGTCTCCTTTAGAAGCTAAAAAGTCTTCATTAACTGGTGCAAGGATTCCCATTGTTGTCTTCGAATTCCAGAAAGATTCTGGATGATTCAAGGTATAAACAAGAGTATAATCATCCGTTGCTTTTACACCAACAGTAGAAAAATCCGTTGTTTTCCCATTTACATAGTCATCCAATCCTTTGATAGAATCCTGTACCAAATAGAGAGCCTGTGATTTCTTATCAGCTGCATGCTTCAGACCAGTTACAAAGTCCTGAGCCTTGACTTCACCGTACTCTTCACCCTCATTAGTATACCACTTGACACCCTGACGGATTTTATAGGTATAGGTCAAGCCATCTTTAGAAACAGTCCAATCTTCTGCAACTGATGGGATCAGATTACCATATTGGTCATTTTCTAGTAATCCATCAATAACATTACCTGTAATCTGTTTAGTGCTGACATTTCCAGAAACTGTATAATCTAAAGTTGCAGGATCAGATGAGAATACATAGGCATAAGTAACTGGTTTAGTTGCTGGTTTAGTTGCTTCTTTATTACCATTACCAGATGAACACGCTACTAGCACTGCTGCCGAGAGTACAGCAACTCCTGTTGCTAAGAAAACACGTTTTTTCATAGTTAAACTCCTTTGCAATGTGTATAGGGTTATTATATCACTTTTACGAAGTAAATCAACGAAAACATTCCTAATATTATCATAAAAAGAATTAGGTAAAGCACTTGCTAAGCTTGATTTCTTCATGCCTCTATTTTTGTGATATAATAGTCTTATCTTTATATAGAGGTATAGTCATGAAAGAAACTGTTTATTTTGGAACTTATACACGTCGGACTTCCCAAGGGATTTACAAGGCAGACTTTGATACAGAAACTGGTCAGCTTTCAAACCTAGAACTTTTTGCTTCTGAGCCAAGTCCAACCTACCTTGCCTTTGACCAACACCAACATTTATACACTGTTGGTAGTCAAGACGATAAGGGGGGTATTGCAGCCTATCAAACTGATGGGACTTTATTAAATCATGTCGTTGAAGAAGGAGCTCCCCACTGTTATGTTGCTGTGGATGAAAAGCGTGATTTAGTCTATGCTGCCAACTACCATAAAGGACAGGTACTTGTTTATAAACAACAGGAAGATGGTAGTCTTCTACTTAGTGATGTGGATCAACACAGTGGCCAAGGTCCACATGAAAACCAAGCATCTCCCCACGTTCACTTTACAGATTTAACACCTGACCACTATCTAGTGACCTGTGACTTAGGAACTGACCAAGTCATCACTTACGATCTTGATCAAGAAGGGAAATTGTCTAAACTCTATACCTATAATAGTGTTCCTGGAGCTGGTTCTCGTCATATCGTTTTCCATAATCACTATAAAATCGCTTATCTCATTTGTGAACTCAATAGCACTATCGAAGTTTTAATTTACGATGGTGTTGGTGAATTTGAACGCATGCAGGTTGTTTCAACTCTACCAGTCGGTTACGAAGGATTTAATGGAACAGCTGCTATTCGTCTCTCTAAAGACGGTAAATACCTCTACGCCTCTAACCGTGGCCATGATTCTATCGCAGTATATACAATCCTTGCGGACGGTAGCTTAGAGTTATTAGAAATCGTTCCAACTGATGGTAAGACTCCACGTGATTTTGATTTGACACCAGACCAAGAATTTGTCATTGCTGTCCATCAAGACTCTGACAATGCAACCGTCTTTAAACGCAATACTGAGACTGGTCGTCTAGCAGAACTCTCAAACGACTTCCATGTCCCAGAAGCAGTTTGCATCAGTTTTGCCCCTTAAGAAAACATAAAAAATGGCTCTATAATATTTGTAGTGGGTAAATCCCCTATAGATATTATGGAGCCTATTTTGTTGTAGAAAAAAAGTCCCATAAGATCTATAATGAAAAGCGACCAAACAACTCATTAGAAAGATTCATATGGAACAATTACATTTTATCACAAAACTACTCGATATCAAAGACCTTAATGTCCAAATTATGGATGTTGTTAATAGAGATACCCACAAGGAAATCATCGCCAAACTAGATTATGAGGCCCCCTCTTGTCCTAATTGCGGAAGTCAAATGAAGAAATATGACTTTCAAAAACCGTCGAAAATTCCTTACCTCGAAACGACTGGTATGCCTACTAGAATTCTTCTGAAAAAGCGTCGTTTCAAGTGCTACCAGTGCTCTAAAATAATGGTCTCCGAGACCCCTCTCGTCAAGAAAAATCACCAACTCCCCAGTATCATCAACTAAAAAATTGCTCAGAAGCTGATTGAGAAGACTTCTATGACCGACATTGCCCATCAGCTTTCCATTTCAACTTCAACTGTCATTCGAAAACTCAATGACTTTCACTTTAAGCATGATTTTAATAGACTTCCTGAGATTATGTCTTGGGACGTTGAAACAGTCAGGGGAGTGACTGTTTCAATCGGGAGATGAAGATGAGTTTCATTGCACAAGATTTTGATAGTATCAATATTATCACCGTTCTTGAAGGAAGAACACAGGCTATCATCCAAAATCACTTTCTGCGCTACGATAGAGCCGTTCGTTGTCAGGTGAAAATTATTACGATGGATATGTTCAGTCCTTATTATGACTTGGCTAAACAGCTTCGCTTTCGAATTTCTAGGCTCAGTCTGAAACAGTCTCCCAGACTGTTTCACTCCCAAATGCTAAAATCGTTCTAGATCGTTTTCATATTGTGCAACACTTAAGCCGTGCTATAAGTCGTGTCCGTGTCCAAATCATGAATCAATTTGAGCGAAAATCTCATGAATACAAGGCTATCAAACGCTACTGGAAACTCATCCAGCAGGATAGTCGTAAACTGAGTGATAAACGTTTTTATCGCCCTACTTTTCGCATGCACTTAACAAATAAAGAGATTCTAGACAAGCTTTTGAGCTATTCAGAAGACTTGAAACACCACTACAATCTCTATCAGCTCTTGCTTTTTTACTTCCAAAATAAAGAGACTGACAAATTTTTCGGACTCATTGAGGACAATCTAAAGCTGATTCATCCTCTTTTTCAGACTATCTTTAAAACCTTCCTCAAGGATAAAGAAAAGATTGTCAACGCTCTTCAACTACCCTATTCTAACGCTAAATTGGAATCAACTAATAATCTCAATAAACTCATCAAGCGCAATGCCTTTGGATTTCGAAACTTTGAAAACTTCAAAAAACGGATTTTTATTGCTCTGAACATCAAAAAAGAAAGGACGAAATTCGTCCTTTCTCGATCTTAGCTTTTCTTCAACCCACTACAGTTAACAAAGAACCACAATGAGCCGAAAAAGGAGTGGATATGATATCCTACTCCTTATTCTTATCAGAAAATCTAATTAGAATTAGTCTTCTTTTTTCTTACGAGCAACTAGTCCAAATCCACTCAATACTCCAAGAAGTCCAAGCGCTGCTAGGCTAGCATTTTCTTCTGTACCAGTATTTGGTAATTCTTTAGCCACTTTAATTGCTTTAGATGTTTCTTGGTTGGTATTTGCTGCTTGAGTAGCTTGGTTGTTTGCTGGAGTTGTATGATTAGTTGCCATAGAAACTTTCAACATGAAGTCTTCTATACGTTTAACCATTGCATCCACTTCTGCTTGAGTTGCGTTTGCATTGGCAAATACTTCTTTAGCGGCTGCTAATAATGCGTTCGCTTCTTTCACAGTTTCTGCATCAAGCTTAGCTGATTCTTGGATGATTAACTCATCCAATTGACGAATAGCACCTTCTAACTTAGCTTTGTCCACTTTCACGTCAGTGTTATTAGCTCTGTTATTGCCAGAAGTTCCATTTCCGCTACCACTACTATTGCCTCCATGGTATGAAGCAGATTGACGTAGTTCAAAGATATCTTTAGACAAGATAGTAAATACTTTACCATCCTTAAGAATAACAGTCGCATTACCTTTATCGTCAAAGACAATATCTAAGATATCTAGATTTGCATTAGCTGAAATAATTCTTGCTTTAGCATTTGCTTTATCAGCATCTGTCAAGTTATCTAGGTCTGCTACAAGTGTCTTGGCAAAATTCATATTGAGATTATTTCCACCGTTAACTCCTGTCGAATCCTCTGAATCTTTAACCAAGTTTTCAGCTGCAATCGTTGCTGTCTTACCTGATGGTGTTGTAACGGTCGCATTACCCTTATCATCCACTACTACAATCGCTCCCGGATTAACTGCTTCCACAGCAGCCTTAATCTTAGCAATTTCTTCTGGAGTTAAGTTATTCTTATCTACTACCAGTGTACGTACAGCAGGAATATTAACACCACTTTGTTCAGATAGGTCAGTAAGTTTTTCTGTTGGAATAACTAGATCTTTAGCTGGAATGACCGCTGTCTTACCATCTTTCGTTGTGACAGTCGCATTACCTTTGTCATCTACTACAACCGTAGCACCTGGGTTAACGGCTGATACTGCTTTCTTAACTGCTTCTTTTTCTGCGTCAGTTAAAGCATCTTTATTAGCAACTGCTGTTTTAATCGCCGGTGTGTTGATATCATTGCCTGCATTTGGTTGAGCGACTGCTTCTGCTGTCTTCGTCAAATCAGCTGCTGGAATAACCGCTGTCTTACCTGACGGTGTTGTAACAGTTGCGTTACCCTTATCATCTACTACCACCGTAGCACCTGGGTTAACGGCTTTTACCTTATCCTCAATAGCTTTCTTCTCTTCTGGAGTAAGCGCTTCTGGATTGGCTACTACTGTCTTAGAGGCTGGGGTAATCACATCGTCGCCTGCATTTGGTTTAGCCGCTGCTTC
>CAJNCK010000008.1:0-37856 GCA_905221245.1 bacterium | reverse complement strand
CGAACACAGAAGTTAAGCCCTAGAACGCCGGAAGTAGTTGGGGGTTGCCCCCTGTGAGATATGGAAGTCGCTTAGCTCTAGGGAGTTTAGCTCAGCTGGGAGAGCATCTGCCTTACAAGCAGAGGGTCAGCGGTTCGATCCCGTTAACTCCCATTTAAGCGGGTGTAGTTTAGTGGTAAAACTACAGCCTTCCAAGCTGTTGTCGCGAGTTCGATTCTCGTCACCCGCTTTGAACTTTGTTCAAATTACCAAGTTTTTAACTTGGGCGCGTAGCTCAGGTGGTTAGAGCGCACGCCTGATAAGCGTGAGGTCGGTGGTTCGAGTCCACTCGTGCCCATAAAGTTTGGTCCGTTGGTCAAGGGGTTAAGACACCGCCTTTTCACGGCGGTAACACGGGTTCGAATCCCGTACGGACTATTTTGGAGGATTACCCAAGTCCGGCTGAAGGGAACGGTCTTGAAAACCGTCAGGCGTGTAAAAGCGTGCGTGGGTTCGAATCCCACATCCTCCTTTTGTATTAACGCGGGATGGAGCAGCTCGGTAGCTCGTCGGGCTCATAACCCGAAGGTCGTAGGTTCAAATCCTGCTCCCGCAATAAGGCTCGGTAGCTCAGTTGGTAGAGCAATGGATTGAAGCTCCATGTGTCGGCGGTTCGATTCCGTCTCGCGCCATTTATATATTTTGGAAGGGTAGCGAAGAGGCTAAACGCGGCGGACTGTAAATCCGCTCCTTCGGGTTCGGGGGTTCGAATCCCTCCCCTTCCATTTTACGGGCATAGTTTAAAGGTAGAACTAAGGTCTCCAAAACCTTCAGTGTGGGTTCAATTCCTACTGCCCGTGTTAATAGAATTATGGCGGGTGTGGTGAAGTGGTTAACACACCAGATTGTGGCTCTGGCATGCGTGGGTTCGATCCCCATCACTCGCCTATTTTATATTATTGGGGTATAGCCAAGCGGTAAGGCAAGGGACTTTGACTCCCTCATGCGTTGGTTCGAATCCAGCTACCCCAGTTACTATTTGCCGGCGTGGCGGAATTGGCAGACGCGCTGGACTCAAAATCCAGTGTCCGCAAGGACGTGCCGGTTCGACCCCGGCCGCCGGTATAGTATAGAGTTAAGGAACGTTGTAAATCTTCGTTCCTTTTTTATATTATTTTTGGTATAATAATAGTTATTCAAATTTTATTTAGATTATGAAAGTGTAGGGAAGTATGTCTCGTTCTATCGATTTATTAAAACATCGGTATTTGAAAAATATTAAAGAAAATCCTGGATTGTTTGTCGGGATTGAGCTGGAATATCCTGTTGTAAACTTGGAAGGGGATGCTACAGATGTTGAAGTTATCAAACACTTATTCCGATATTTAGTTTATGCTTTGGACTTTACTGTCGAAAAGGTAGATGATTTTGGGACTCCTATTCAGTTAGTGGACCCATTAAGTCAGGATGCTATTTTATTTGAAGTTTCCTATACTACGATTGAGTTTGCATTTGGTAAGACAGAAACGATTCAAGAGGTCGAAAATCGTTTTAACAATTATATGGTAGTAATCCAGAAAAAGTTAGCTGAATCAAATCATGCTATTGTTGGCTGTGGTATTCATCCCAACTGGGATAAAAATGAGAATTGTCCAGTGGTTTACCCACGCTATCAGATGTTGATGGACTATTTGAATTTGAGTAGAAATGTGACTAAATCAGACTTACATCATTTCCCTGAATATGGTGCTTTTATCTGTGGGAGTCAGGTACAGTTGGATGTTTCAAAGTCTAAATACTTACGGGTGATTAATGCTTTTACCCAAATTGAAGCTGCTAAGGCTTATTTATTTGCCAATTCTGAGTTTTCAGGTGAGGATTGGGATACGAGAATTGCAAGGGATATTTTCTGGGAAGAATCGATGCATGGTATCTATCCAGAAAACATCGGGGTCAATGCTAGACTCTTTAAAGATGAGGATGATTTTTTTGATTATCTAGATCATTCTGCAATTTTTACTGCGGAACGTGATGAACAAACCTATTATTTTTATCCGATTCAGGCAAGCGAGTACCTGACAACACCTGAAATCCAAGCATATGCACTTAATGGGGATGAGATTATTATTTATCCTCAAGAGAAGGATTTTGAAACACATCGTAGTTATCAGTACCAAGACTTAACGACTCGTGGAACAGTTGAGTTTCGTAGTGTGTGTACTCAGCCTCTTGATAGGACTTTTGCTTCTGCTGCCTTTCACTTGGGATTGTTGGTTAATTTAGATAAGTTAGAAGCTTACTTAGAAGCAGCACCTTTCTTTAAAGAATTTGGGCGAAATTATAAGTTTTTAAGACGACAATTTTCTAAGAAGAAGCTTACAGATGAGGAAGAAACTGCGATTATTGAAATTTCCAAAGACTTACTCCTGCTAGCTGAGGAAGGACTGGAGATGAGAAATAAGCAAGAAATGACCTACTTACAGCCTTTTAAAGATGAATTGAGCCTATAATTTCTCTTATAAGAGGAGAATTTTCTGAAAAATCATGATATAATGGATGAGACTATAGATAAAGGATAGAGAGTAATGACATTAGTTTATCAATCAACGCGTGATGCCAACAATACAGTAACTGCTAGCCAAGCAATTTTGCAAGGTTTGGCAACGGATGGTGGTTTATTTACACCGGTTACTTATCCAAAGGTAGATTTGGACTTTGACAAATTGAAAGATGCATCTTATCAGGAAGTTGCTAAGTTAGTTTTGTCAGCATTTTTAGATGACTTTACAGCTGAGGAGTTGGACTACTGTATCAACAATGCTTACGATAGCAAATTTGATACTCCATCTATCGCACCATTAGTGAAATTAGACGGGCAATATAACTTGGAACTTTTCCATGGTTCAACAATTGCTTTTAAGGATATGGCCTTGTCTATTTTGCCATACTTTATGACAACAGCTGCTAAGAAGCATGGTTTGGAGAACAAGATTGTCATTTTAACAGCGACATCTGGTGATACTGGGAAAGCTGCTATGGCAGGGTTTGCGGATGTTCCTGGTACTGAGATTATCGTCTTTTATCCAAAGGATGGTGTCAGCAAGGTACAAGAGTTGCAAATGACCACTCAGACTGGCGACAATACTCATGTTATCGCTATTAATGGTAACTTTGATGATGCCCAAACAAATGTGAAGCATATGTTTAACGATGTGGCTCTTCGTGAAAGATTAGCGGCCAACAAGTTGCAATTTTCATCTGCAAACTCTATGAATATTGGTCGTTTGGTACCACAGATTGTTTATTATGTTTATGCCTATGCTCAGTTGGTTAAGACTGGTGAGATTGTGGCTGGTGATAAGGTCAACTTCACAGTACCAACAGGAAACTTTGGAAATATCTTGGCTGCCTTTTATGCTAAGCAAATTGGTTTGCCAGTTGGCAAATTAATCTGTGCTTCAAATGACAACAATGTCTTGACAGACTTCTTCAAGACACGTGTTTACGACAAGAAGCGTGAGTTTAAGGTAACAACTAGTCCATCTATGGATATTTTGGTATCTTCAAACTTGGAGCGCTTGATTTTCCATCTTTTGGGGAATGATGCGGTTAAGACAGCTGAACTCATGAATGCCTTGAACACGCAAGGACAATATGAGTTGACAGATTTTGATGCAGAGATTCTTGATCTCTTTGCGGCTGAATATGCGACTGAGGAAGAAACGGCAGCAGAAATCAAACGTGTTTATGAGTCAGATTCTTATATCGAGGATCCACATACGGCGGTTGCCTCAGCAGTTTATAAAAAATACCAAGCTGCTACTGGGGATGCGACTAAGACAGTGATTGCTTCAACAGCTAGTCCATACAAGTTCCCAGTGGTTGCAGTAGAAGCTGTAACTGGAAAATCAGGGCTTGGCGACTTTGAAGCCTTGGCTCAATTACATGATATTTCAGGAGTGGCAGTGCCGCCAGCAGTTGATGGGCTTGAAACAGCTCCTGTTCGTCACAAGACAACAGTGGCAGCTACTGACATGCAAGCAGCGGTTGAGGCTTATCTAGGACTTTAAGACAGAGGGAGTAAACTCGGTTGGGAAACCAACTGAGTTTCTTTTCATCAGGAGGAAGGATTGTTTAAGAAAAATAAAGATATTCTTAATATTGCATTGCCAGCTATGGGTGAAAACTTTTTGCAGATGCTCATGGGGATGGTGGATAGTTACTTGGTAGCCCACTTGGGCTTGATAGCTATTTCGGGTGTATCAGTAGCTGGCAATATTATCACGATTTATCAGGCGATTTTCATAGCTCTGGGAGCTGCTATTTCCAGTGTTATTTCAAAGAGTTTAGGGGAGAAGAATCAGTCTAAGCTAGCCTACAATGTGACTGAGGCGTTGAAGATTACCTTACTATTAAGTTTCCTTTTAGGATTTTTGTCCATTTTCGCTGGGAAAGAGATGATAGGACTTTTGGGGACGGAGAGAGATGTAGCTGAGAGTGGTGGACTCTACCTATCCTTGGTGGGCGGATCGATTGTTCTTTTGGGCTTGATGACCAGTCTGGGTGCCTTGATTCGTGCAACGCATAATCCACGTTTGCCCCTCTATGTGAGTCTTTTATCCAATGCCTTGAATATTCTTTTTTCAAGTCTAGCTATTTTTGTTCTGGATATGGGGATAGCTGGTGTTGCTTGGGGGACAATTCTGTCTCGTTTGGTAGGTCTTGTGATTTTATGGTCGCAATTAAAGTTGCCTTTTGAGAAACCGACTTTTGGTTTAGATAAGGAACTATTGATCTTAGCTTTGCCAGCAGCTGGAGAGCGGCTTATGATGCGAGCTGGTGATGTTGTTATCATTGCCTTGGTCGTTTCTTTTGGAACGGAAGCAGTAGCTGGAAATGCAATCGGAGAAGTCTTGACCCAGTTTAACTATATGCCTGCTTTTGGAGTTGCTACAGCAACGGTCATGCTGGTAGCTCGAGCAGTTGGAGAGGATAATTGGAAAAGAGTAGCTAGTTTGAGCAAGCAAACCTTTTGGCTTTCTCTGGTCCTCATGTTACCCTTGACCTTCAGTATCTATGCTTTGGGTATACCACTGACTCATCTCTATACGACTGATTCTCTAGCGGTGGAGGCTAGTGTTCTAGTGACACTTTTTTCACTACTTGGTACTCCTATGACGATAGGAACAGTCATCTATACAGCAGTCTGGCAGGGTTTGGGCAATGCTCGGCTTCCCTTTTATGCGACAAGTATAGGAATGTGGTGTATCCGCATTGGAACAGGATATCTGATGGGGATTGTGCTTGGTTGGGGCTTGCCTGGTATTTGGGCCGGAACCCTTTTGGATAATGGTTTTCGTTGGTTATTTCTACGTTACCGTTACCAGCGTTATATGAGCTTGAAAGGATAGGAAATGCAAAAAACAGCTTTTATTTGGGATTTAGACGGGACTTTATTGGACTCTTATGAAGCGATTTTATCAGGGATTGAGGAGACCTATGCTCAATTTTCTATTCCTTATGATAAGGAGAAGGTGAGAGAGTTTATTCTCAAGTTTTCTGTGCAGGATTTGCTGGAGAAAGTTGCGGAAGAGAGAAAACTGGATGTGGAAGTACTAAATCAGGTGCGTGCCCAGAGTCTGGCTGAAAAAAATGCCCAGGTAGTTTTGATGCCAGGTTCGCGTGATGTGCTAGCTTGGGCAGAGGAATCAGGAATTCAGCAGTTTGTCTATACTCATAAGGGGGATAATGCTTTTGCCATTCTAAGAGACTTGGGGTTGGAATCCCATTTTACAGAGATTTTAACCAGTCAGAGTGGCTTTGCGCGGAAGCCAAGTCCAGAAGCGGCTATCTATCTGATAGACAAGTATCAGCTGAATCCTGAGAAGACTTATTATATTGGGGATCGGACTTTGGATGTGGAATTCGCTCAAGATAGTGGGATTCAAAGTATCAACTTTTTAGAGTCATCTTATGAAGGGAATCATAGGATTCAAGAACTAGCAGATATTACTCGCATTTTTGAGAATTAGGAGCGAGAAGATTATGTCAGCTTTGTGACAGAGACCTAACAAACTATTTCAAGTAATCGAGTTTGTTACAATGAATAGACAGTTCTGTTAAATAGGCCCGGGAGGGCTTTTTTTCTGCTCTTTTTGTGTTATGATAGACAGGTACTCATTTGAAAGGAATTTGAAAGAATGAAGAAAAGAATATTATTAGCGTCAACAGTAGCCTTGTCATTTGCCCCAGTATTGGCAACTCAAGCAGAAGAAGTTCTTTGGACTGCCCGTAGTGTTGAGCAAATCCAAAACGATTTGACTAAAACGGACAACAAAACAAGTTATACAGTTCAGTATGGCGATACTTTGAGCACTATTGCAGAAGCCTTGGGTGTAGATGTCACAGTTCTTGCGAATTTGAATAAAATCACTAATATGGACTTGATTTTCCCAGAAACTGTTTTGACAACGACTGTCAATGAAGCAGAAGAAGTAACAGAAGTTGAAATCCAAACTCCTCAAGCAGATTCTAGTGAAGAAGCGACAACTGCGACAGCGTATTTGATAACCAATCAAGTGACCGTTGATAATCAAACTGTTCAGGTTGCAGATCTTTCTCAACCAATTGCAGAAGCTCCAAGCACAAAAGAAGAAGCATCAAATTCAGAAGTTGCAGAGACAGTGACTGCTGCAGAAGAAGTGGCACCATCTACAGACTCTTCTACGTCAGCGGAGCAAACAGTCGAAACAACCAGTCCAGTTGAAGAAGCAGCTCCTCCTCAGGCAACGACTCCAGCTGAGAAGCAGGAAACACAAGCAAGCCCTCAAACCGAGTCAGCAGTGGAAGCAACTACAACTCCAGTAGAAGAAAAAGTAACGGAAACAACTGCAACAAGTTCAGAAGAAGCAAAAGAATCATCAACAAGTGAAGCTACAACAGCAGTTTCTACTTATCAACCGGAAGCGACAAAAACAGCTTTAACAACTTACGCGGCTCCAGCTGCACCTGATTATGCTGGACTTGCAGTAGCAAAATCTGAAAATGCAGGCCTTCAACCACAAACAGCTGCCTTTAAAGAAGAAATCGCCAACTTGTTTGGCATCACATCCTTTAGTGGTTACCGTCCAGGAGACAGTGGAGATCACGGAAAAGGTTTGGCTATCGATTTTATGGTACCAGAAAGCTCAGAACTAGGGGATAAGATTGCGGAATACGCTATTCAAAACATGGCCAGCCGTGGAATTAGTTACATTATTTGGAAACAACGTTTCTATGCTCCATTCGATAGCAAATATGGGCCAGCTAATACTTGGAACCCAATGCCAGACCGTGGTAGCGTTACAGAAAATCACTATGATCACGTTCACGTTTCAATGAATGGATAAATCAGACTTTGTAATATCATTTTGACGAATGAGATCTAGCTTTCGTGATAGGAAGTAAGTCTCGTTCGTTTTTTCTTTGTCAATTTGAATGGAGAATGGATAGTCAGTATTTTGTAATATTTCAAGCATAATTCTTGCAATCTATTTTACTTCTCATTATAATTGATGAGTCAACTATTGATAAATCAATTAAAAGGAGAAAGAAATGATAGAGATTCAAGATTTGCTTTATCAACTCCGCTTGTCTGAGCAAGCGAGTACGCAATTGTTTGAAAAAAGACTTGGGATTAGTTTGACACGGTATCAGATTTTACTGTTTTTGCTGAAGCATTCTCCTTGTAATCAAATAGCGGTTCAGGAGCGTTTGAAGATTGATCAGGCTGCTTTGACCCGACATTTCAAGATTTTGGAAAAGGAAGGTTTGGTGGAGCGTCATCGTAATCCTGAAAATCAGCGGGAAGTGTTGGTAGAAGCTACGAAGTATGCCAAGGAGCAGTTAGTGGTGAATCCCCCTCTGACGCATATCAAGGTTAAGGAGGCGATGGAAAGTATCTTAACAGATTCTGAGAGAACAGAACTCAGCCGTTTATTAAATAAATTGGTTTTGGGTATTGAGAATATAGAGATTTAAGGAGAAAAATATGTCAATTATGACAATCATTCTAGCAACGATCGTTGCTTTGGAGCATTTTTACATTTTTTATTTGGAAAGTATTGCAACGCAATCAGATGCGACTAGTCGTGTCTTTAACATGGACAAGGAAGAACTGGCTCGTCCGTCAGTAAGTTCATTGTTTAAAAATCAAGGGATTTATAATGCTCTGCTAGGAGTCTTTCTCTTGTATGGGATTTATTTCTCACAGAATTTAGAAATTGTGACTATTTTTGTTTTATTTGTGATTGGTGCTGCGGCTTATGGCTCTCTCACAGCAGATAAGAAAATTATTTTGAAGCAAGGTGGAGCAGCTATTTTGGCCTTGATTAGTATTTTTCTCTTTAAATAAACTTTAATGCCGGTCTGATCCTCTCTAGTTCTTTTCAACTCGAGAATAAGGGAAATATGTTATACTTGTTTTATTGTCGGAAAAAGAGTTTCATGGAATTGGTTGTAAGGAGTTAGAAATGAAAGTATTAGTGACAGGTTTTGAGCCCTTTGGAGGGGAAAAGGTCAATCCAGCTTTGGAGGCCATTAAAGGTTTACCAGCTGAAATCCATGGTGCTGAGGTCCGTTGGTTAGAAGTGCCAACAGTCTTTCACAAATCGGCTCAAGTATTGGAAGAAGAGATGAACCACTATCAACCGGACTTTGTCCTTTGTATCGGTCAAGCTGGTGGAAGAACTAGCTTGACGCCTGAACGAGTGGCCATTAACCAAGATGATGCACGCATTCCTGATAATGAGGGTAATCAACCGATTGACCTTCCCATTCGCCCAGACGGTGCTCCGGCCTACTTTAGTAGTCTGCCGATTAAAGCGATGGTTCAAGCTATAAAAAAAGAGGGATTGCCGGCCTCTGTTTCCAATACTGCAGGGACTTTTGTCTGCAATCATTTGATGTATCAAGTCCTCTATTTGGTAGAAAAGAAATTTCCACATGTTAGGGCAGGGTTTATGCATATTCCTTATATGATGGAACAGGTGGTGAATCGACCGACCGCTCCAGCTATGAGTTTAGTGGACATTATGCGAGGGATAGAAGCAGCAATCGGGGCTATTATAGAACATGGAGATCAGGATCTCAAGTTGGTAGGCGGAGAAACTCATTGATAGAAAAAAGCTTGAGGGAAAACCTTCAAGCTTTTGGACGTTTTCGAGCCAATACTGCTCGGTAAAAAATCATTTTATTGATTTGAATGTAGGGTAGGAGTGAGAAACTAGCAATCCCAAAGGTAATCCAATTGAGGAAATACCAAGGAAGGAGTTGTAAGTCTAGGACAAAGCGCTGAAATTTGTAACCTTTCATTAAGAAACGGCTGGTTTTAAGGATTTGTCCTGGTTTGGCTTGTCCTAAGTCTAGGGTGTCACAGAGGAGAAATTCTACCTGTGAATAGGCATAGTATTGTGGAATATAGAGACTATTTCCGACAATCATCAAGAGGATACTTGCTAGAAAGTAAAGACCAAAGATCATGAGGAAGTGCTCGGTTTCAATTGACGAGAGATCCAAATTGGGAAATTCAGGATGAAGGACAACGAATTTCTTTGCTAGAAAGCTACTGTAAAAAAGAAAGTAAATTCCAAGCAAACTAGGAATACTCCATAAGAAGAGATAGAAACGTTTGAGAAGGAGAGTCAAAAAGGTTTGTGAAAAGTGCTCTTCGTTAAAGAGTGTGAGACTATTTTTGACGGATAGTCCTGTATCAGGATTCTTGATGAGTTTCAGTGTTGTATAGACTGAACTGGTTAGAAGTATTGTTCCGATAAAGGAAACTAATAATGGAAAGAGGTAGGCTTGGAATACATGGCCAAACACGCTTAAAAAGGGTTGTTCTAAAATTGCTTCGTTGATACGCTCTAAGGGATTGAGGAAGCCAGACAAGATGACCAGCATGCTAGGTAAGAGATAGACGAGAAAGAGGCGGGGATTTTCAGCCTGAAATTGTCTGGCTTGCAGACGAACGGTTTTTAAATCAATTTTTGGGTATTTCATTCTCTCATTATACCATAGTTCGTGACAGTTCCGGCTTTTTTTGATAAAATCATACAGTATGCCCTTGAGCACAAAGTATGAACTGGGACTGTCTTTCCCAGCTTCGGAGGTAAAAAATGTCAGATTCACCAATCAAATATCGTTTGATTAAGAAAGAAAAACACACAGGAGCTCGTCTGGGAGAAATCATCACTCCCCACGGTACCTTCCCAACACCTATGTTTATGCCAGTTGGGACACAAGCCACTGTCAAAACTCAGTCGCCTGAAGAATTGAAGGAGATGGGTTCGGGAATTATCCTGTCAAACACCTATCATCTCTGGCTTCGTCCTGGAGATGAACTCATCGCACGCGCAGGTGGTCTCCACAAGTTCATGAATTGGGACCAGCCTATTTTGACAGATAGTGGTGGTTTTCAGGTTTATTCCTTAGCAGATAGCCGCAATATCACAGAAGAAGGGGTAACTTTTAAAAACCATCTCAATGGTTCTAAGATGTTCCTATCGCCAGAAAAAGCTATCTCTATTCAGAATAATCTGGGCTCAGACATCATGATGTCCTTTGACGAATGTCCTCAGTTTTATCAACCATACGACTACGTTAAGAAATCAATCGAGCGTACCAGCCGTTGGGCTGAGCGTGGTTTAAAGGCTCATCGTCGTCCGCATGACCAAGGATTATTTGGGATTGTGCAAGGGGCAGGATTTGAAGACCTGCGTCGCCAATCAGCTCATGACCTTGTCAGCATGGATTTCCCAGGCTACTCTATCGGTGGCTTGGCAGTGGGAGAAACCCATGAAGAGATGAATGCGGTTTTGGACTTCACAACCCAGCTGCTTCCTGAAAATAAACCTCGCTATTTGATGGGTGTCGGAGCGCCAGATAGCTTGATTGATGGGGTTATTCGTGGGGTGGATATGTTTGACTGTGTCTTGCCGACTCGTATCGCTCGTAATGGGACTTGTATGACTAGTCAGGGGCGTTTGGTTGTCAAAAATGCCCAGTTTGCTGAGGACTTTACGCCGCTGGATCCTGAGTGTGATTGCTACACATGTAAGAACTATACACGCGCCTACCTTCGTCACCTGCTCAAGGCTGATGAAACCTTTGGTATCCGCTTGACGAGTTATCACAATCTTTACTTCTTGCTTAACCTGATGAAGCAAGTGAGACAAGCCATCATGGATGACAATCTCTTGGAATTCCGTGAGTATTTTGTTGAAAAATATGGCTATAATAAGTCAGGCCGTAATTTTTAAACTGGAATTGATATAAGCTAAAAATCCTAAGTTTTCTCTTAGGATTTTTCTTCTTTTTTTGATAGAATAAAGTGTACAATGAAAGGAAGAATAAACTCGTATGCGCATTAAATGGTTTTCCTTGATTAGGATTACAGGTTTACTTTTGGTACTCTTGTATCATTTCTTTCAGACTATCTTTCCTGGAGGATTTTTCGGGGTAGATGTCTTTTTCACATTTTCAGGTTTCCTGATTACGGCTCTACTTATCGAAGAATTTTCTAAAAATCATGAGATTGATTTGATTGGATTTTTTAGGAGACGTTTTTATCGGATTGTGCCACCTGTAGTTTTGATGGTCTTGGTAACCATGCCTTTTACTTTTTTGGTTCGCCAAGATTATGTGGCTGGAATTGGGGGTCAGATTGCGGGTGTCTTAGGCTTCATGACCAACTTCTATGAGCTCCTAACAGGTGGGAGTTATGAATCTCAGTTCATTCCTCATTTGTTTGTTCATAATTGGAGCTTGGCTGTTGAGGTTCACTACTATATTCTTTGGGGATTGGCAGTTTGGTTCTTATCCAAACAGGCTAAATCAAATGGTCAGTTGAAGGGAATGGTCTTTCTTTTATCTGCTGCTGCCTTCTTGGTTAGTTTCTTCTCCATGTTTATTGGTAGTTTTCTAGTAACCTCTTATTCCTCTGTTTACTTCTCCAGTTTAACTCATGTCTATCCATTCTTTTTGGGAAGTATCTTAGCAACGATTGTAGGTGTTCGTCAGACAACTTCCTTTGTTAAGCAGTTGGATAAAATCTGGGATTTGCGCAAGACCTTGTTGGTTTTTGCAGGAGGTTTTTCCTTCTTACTTATTTTGACTTTCTTTGTCAAATTCACCTATCTTTTCGCCTATCTTATCGGCTTCTTATTGGCCAGTCTTGCAGCTCTTGCTATGATTCTGGCGGCGCGTGTTTTACATGAAAAGACTCCTCATATACAGGAACCAAAGATTATTAGCTTTTTAGCAGATACTAGCTATGCAGTTTATCTCTTCCATTGGCCTTTCTATATCATTTTTTCACAGTTGACATCAAATCTTCTTGCTGTGTTATTAACTTTGATTTTTTCTTATGGATTCGCCAGCCTATCATTTTATGTGTTGGAACCTTGGATTGCAGGAAAGAACACACCTGTTTTACAAACCCTTCGTCCTCTTCCTCATATTCACACAATCCTTGCAGCAAGTACAGGAATCTTGGCCTTCATTGTCTTCTTAGTAACTCTGTTGGCACCACAAGTGGGAGCTTTTGAGACAGACTTAACTGTCAATGGCTTGAAGCAAGCTGCAACAAATATTAACCAGACCAAGGTAATGACAGAACGAGCAGAAGCTGATAGTTTAGGAATTGCTGATGGCACTATGTTAATTGGTGATTCGGTAGCACTAAGAGCTAATACAGCGTTGCAGACAGCCCTTCCAGGGGCACAGATTAATGCACAAGTCAGCAGAACAACCAAGACCGCCAACGAAATCATGCTCAACAATAGCCAGAATAAATTTCTACCAAAGATGGTGGTTATTGCAACTGGGGTAAATAATCCTGAAAATTACAAGGAAGATTGGGATAGTATCGTGAAAAATCTTCCTAAGGGGCACCATATGGTTTTGGTGACTCCTTATGAAGGAGATAAGACAAAAGAGACCTATGCAATCGTTGAGAAGGAGGCTGCCTATATGAGAGAATTGGCAGAGAAGACTCCTTACATCACGATAGCAGATTGGAATCAAGCTGCTAAGGAACATCCAGAAATTTGGACTGGGACAGACCAAGTCCATTTTGGAAGTGACAATAGTAAAATTGAAGCAGGAGCTAAATTGTATGCAGATACCATTGCTGCAGCCTTGCAAACAGCTCAAGACAAGCCGGTCAAATCAAAATAACTTGTATTAAAAAGAGAAGAGTTGGAGAAATCCGGCTCTTTTAAAATATCTCTAGAAAATAGGTCTATACCATTTACAAATAAAAAAGAAAGGTTTATAATGTAATTGACATAATAAATTGTAGAATCAATCTTTTAAGGAGGTCATTATTATGCCTAATTACGTTAAAGCGGATCAGTTTTTCTATCCATTTGGCATTCGTCGCGGTGGGTACTTAGAACTTGTTGATGGCAAATTTGGGAAACATGTGGATCAAATTCCTGAAGGAGCAGAGGTTCTTGACTATACTGGTTATAGCATTGCACCAGGTCTTGTGGATACTCATATTCATGGATATGCAGGTGTAGATGTGATGGACAACAACATTGAAGGTACATTGCATACTATGAGTGAAGGACTTCTTAGTACCGGTGTTACCAGTTTCTTGCCCACAACTTTAACAGCCACTTATGAGCAATTGCTTGCAGTCACTGAAAATCTTGGAAACCATTATAAAGAAGCAACAGGTGCTAAGATTCGTGGGATTTATTATGAAGGTCCATATTTCACAGAAACTTTTAAAGGGGCACAAAATCCAACTTATATGAGAGACCCGGGTGTTGAGGAGTTTCATTCTTGGCAGGATGCTGCAAAAGGGATGCTAAATAAAATCGCTATTGCACCAGAACGTGATGGGGTGGAAGATTTTGTACGTACTATTACAGGTGAAGGTGTGACAGTTGCACTTGGACACTCAGATGCGACATTTGAACAAGCTAAGAAGGCAGTTGATGCTGGAGCTAGTGTATGGGTACATGCCTATAATGGGATGCGTGGTTTAACACACCGCGAACTAGGTATGGTAGGAGCTATGTATGAGCTCCCACATACTTACGCAGAATTGATTTGTGATGGTTATCACGTAGATCCAAAAGCTTGTGAGATTTTACTTAAGCAAAAGGGGACAGAAAACATCGCTCTTATTACGGACTGTATGACAGCTGGTGGGCTTGAAGACGGTGACTATATGTTGGGAGAATTCCCTGTTGTAGTAGCAAATGGAACTGCACGTCTCAAATCTACTGGTAATTTGGCAGGTTCTATCCTCAAACTTAAAGATGGTATGAGAAATGTAGTCGAGTGGGGTATTGCAAATCCACACGAAGCGGTCATGATGGCTAGCCTTAACCCAGCTAAATCTGTTCACATTGATGATGTCTGTGGTCAAATCCGTGAAGGCTACGACGCAGACTTTATCGTATTAGATAAAGATTTGGAATTGGTAGCAACCTATCTAGATGGTGTGAAACGTTATCAAGCATAAGAGAGAAAGCAGAAGTTAGAGATTAGCTTCTGCTTTTTTATCTATATTGCTTTACCAGTAAATAAAAAAGTTAAAAAAATCACAAGAAAACTTGAAGAAACGAATGAAAAGGCTTACAATTATATTGTGAATAGTACAAATAAAAAAACGGAGGAGTGCTTTATGAAAGCCTATACTTATGTTAAACCAGGACTTGCTTCTTTTGTTGATGTAGACAAACCAGTTATTCGCAAGCCAACAGACGCTATTGTGCGTATCGTAAAAACCACTATTTGTGGAACAGACCTCCATATTATCAAAGGGGATGTCCCTGCTTGCCAAAGTGGTACCATTCTTGGTCATGAAGGGATTGGGATTGTTGAAGAAGTTGGAGAAGGAGTTTCTAATTTCAAAAAAGGCGACAAGGTCTTGATTTCTTGTGTTTGTGCCTGTGGTAAATGCTACTACTGTAAAAAAGGAATTTATGCCCATTGTGAAGACGAAGGGGGCTGGATTTTCGGTCACTTGATTGACGGTATGCAGGCTGAATATTTACGTGTCCCTCATGCAGATAACACTCTTTACCACACTCCAGAAGACTTGTCAGATGAAGCCTTGGTTATGCTATCAGACATTCTACCTACTGGATATGAAATTGGTGTCTTGAAAGGGAAAGTAGAACCTGGTTGCAGCGTAGCCATTATTGGTTCAGGTCCAGTTGGTTTAGCAGCTCTTTTGACAGCTCAATTCTATTCACCAGCTAAATTGATTATGGTGGACTTAGACGATAACCGCTTGGAAACTGCTGTATCATTTGGTGCGACTCATAAGGTTAATTCTTCAGACCCTGAAAAAGCCATTAAAGAAATTTATGATTTGACAGATGGTCGTGGTGTGGATGTTGCTATCGAAGCTGTTGGTATTCCTGCAACATTTGATTTCTGTCAAAAGATTATCGGTGTAGATGGAACGGTTGCCAACTGTGGTGTGCATGGTAAACCAGTTGAATTCGATTTAGATAAACTTTGGATTCGCAACATCAATGTAACAACTGGTTTGGTATCTACAAATACAACTCCACAATTGTTGAAAGCTCTTGAAAGTCATAAGATTGAACCAGAAAAATTGGTAACTCACTATTTCAAACTCAGTGAAATTGAAAAAGCCTATGAAGTTTTCAGTAAAGCAGCAGATCACCATGCCATTAAGGTCATCATCGAAAACGATATCTCAGAAGTCTAGGTAGTAAAAAGATTTTGGAACATAAGCAAATAGAAATTCAGTCATCATAGGATGGCTGGATTTTTTATCTGAAAAATAAGAAATGAGCATATTTCTTTTCTTGTCTGGCGGAATTGGTTATAATATACGGTACAAAGGAATGAATGAATATGTATCGTGTTATAGAAATGTACGGAGATTTTGAACCTTGGTGGTTTATAGAAGGTTGGGAAGAAGATATTGTAGCAAGTAAGAAATTTGACCAGTATTATGATGCTCTCAAATACTACAAAACTTGCTGGTTTAGATTGGAACAAGAATCCCCTCTTTATAAAAGTAGAAGTGACTTGATGACTATTTTTTGGGATCCAGAAGACCAACGCTGGTGTGATGAATGTGATGAGTATTTACAACAATACCATTCGTTGGCTCTTTTGCAGGATGAGCAGGTTATCCCAGATGAAAAACTACGTCCAGGCTATGAAAAACAAACAGGAAAGGAAAGGCACCGTTCTTGCCGTATGAAATTAAAATAGAGAAAAAGTAACTTTTTTGGAGTTGCTTTTTTTATTTTTCCAAATCTTTGCGAATAGTATAGGTGAGGAGGTAAGTATGGTTCAAGAAATTGCACAAGAAATCATTCGTTCGGCCCGGAAAAAAGGGGCGCAGGATATTTATTTTGTCCCTAAGCTAGACGCCTATGAGCTTCATATGAGAATAGGAGACGAGCGCTGTAAAATTGGTAGCTATGATTTTGAAAAGTTTGCAGCCGTCATCAGTCACTTTAAGTTTGTGGCAGGTATGAATGTTGGAGAAAAGCGACGTAGTCAACTTGGTTCCTGTGATTATGTCTATGACGATAAGATGGCGTCCCTACGTCTATCTACCGTAGGCGATTATCGAGGACATGAGAGTTTAGTAATTCGCTTGTTGCATGATGAGGAACAGGATTTGCATTTTTGGTTTCAGGATATTGAAGAACTGGGCAAGCAGTACAGGCAACGGGGACTCTATCTTTTTGCTGGTCCAGTCGGCAGCGGTAAGACAACATTAATGCACGAATTGGCTAAATCTCTCTTTAAAGGACAGCAAGTTATGTCCATTGAAGATCCAGTTGAGATCAAGCAGGACGACATGCTCCAATTGCAGTTGAACGAAGCAATCGGACTGACCTATGAAAATCTGATTAAGCTTTCCCTACGGCATCGTCCTGATCTCTTGATTATCGGAGAAATTCGGGACAGCGAAACGGCGCGTGCAGTAGTTAGAGCTAGTTTGACAGGTGCGACAGTCTTTTCAACCATTCATGCCAAGAGTATCCGAGGTGTTTATGAGCGCCTGTTGGAGTTGGGTGTGAGTGAGGAGGAATTGGCAGTCGTTCTGCAGGGAGTCTGCTACCAGAGATTAATCGGGGGAGGAGGAATCGTTGACTTTGCAAACAAAGACTATCAAGAACACCAGCCAACTAGGTGGAATGAGCAGATTGACCAGCTTCTTAAAGATGGACATATCACAAGCCTTCAAGCTGAAACGGAAAAAATTAGCTACAGCTAAGCAAAAAAATATCATCACCTTGTTTAACAATCTCTGTTCCAGCGGTTTTCATCTGGTGGAGACTATCTCCTTTTTAGATAGGAGTGCCTTGTTGGATAAGCAGTGTGTGACTCAGATGCGCACGGGCTTGTCTCAGGGGAAATCATTCTCAGAAATGATGGAAAGTTTGGGATTTTCAAGTGCCATTGTCACTCAGTTATCCCTAGCGGAAGTCCATGGAAATCTCCACTTGAGTTTGGGAAAGATAGAAGAATATCTAGACAATCTGGCCAAGGTCAAGAAAAAACTAATTGAAGTAGCGACCTATCCCTTGATTCTGCTGGGATTTCTCCTGCTAATCATGCTGGGGTTGAGAAACTATTTGCTCCCTCAACTAGATAGTAGCAATATTGCCACCCAAATTATCGGCAATCTGCCACAAATCTTTTTAGGAATGGTAGGGTTTGTTTCTCTACTTGCCCTTTTAGCACTAACTTTTTATAAAAGAAGTTCTAAGATGCGCGTCTTTTCTATCTTAGCACGCCTTCCCTTTCTTGGAATCTTTGTGCAGACCTATTTGACAGCCTATTATGCGCGTGAGTGGGGGAATATGATTTCGCAGGGGATGGAGCTGACGCAGATTTTTCAGATGATGCAGGAACAAGGTTCCCAGCTCTTTAAAGAAATCGGTCAAGATCTGGCTCAATCCCTACAAAATGGCCGCGAATTTTCTCAAACCATAGCAACCTATCCTTTCTTTAAAAAGGAGTTGAGTCTCATTATTGAGTATGGTGAAGTCAAGTCCAAGCTGGGGAGTGAGTTGGAAATCTATGCTGAAAAAACTTGGGAAGCCTTTTTTACCCGAGTTAACCGCACCATGAATTTGGTGCAGCCACTGGTTTTTATCTTTGTGGCACTGATTATCGTTTTACTTTATGCGGCAATGCTCATGCCCATGTATCAAAATATGGAGGTAAATTTTTAACATGAAAAAAATGATGACATTCTTGAAAAAAGCTAAGGTTAAAGCTTTCACACTTGTGGAGATGTTGGTGGTCTTGCTCATCATCAGCGTACTTCTCTTGCTTTTTGTACCTAATCTGACCAAGCAAAAAGAAGCAGTCAATGACAAAGGAAAAGCTGCTGTTGTTAAGGTGGTGGAAAGCCAGGCAGAACTTTATAGCTTAGATAAGAATGAAGATGCTAGCCTAAGCAAGTTACAAGACGATGGGCGAATTACTCCTGAACAGGCTAAAGCATATAATGAATACTATACTAAAAACGGAGGAGCAAATCGTAAAGTCAATGATTAAGGCCTTTACTATGCTTGAAAGCCTCTTGGTTTTGGGTCTTGTGAGTATCCTTGCCTTGGGCTTGTCCGGCTCTGTCCAGTCCACTTTTGCGGCGGTAGAGGAGCAGATTTTCTTTATGGAGTTTGAAGAACTCTATCGGGAAACTCAAAAACGCAGTGTAGCCAGTCAGCAAAAGACTAGTCTAAACTTAGATGGGCAGACGATCAGTAATGGCAGTCAAAAGTTGACAGTTCCTAAAGGAATTCAGGCACCATCAGGACAAAGTATTACATTTGATCGAGCTGGGGGCAATTCGTCCCTGGCTAAGGTTGAATTTCAGACCAGCAAAGGAGCGATTCGTTATCAATTATATCTAGGAAATGGAAAAATTAAACGCATTAAGGAAACAAAAAATTAGGGCAGTAATTTTACTAGAAGCAGTAGTTGCTCTAGCTATCTTTGCCAGTATTGCTACCCTTCTTTTGGGACAAATTCAAAAGAATAGGCAAGAAGAAGCAAAAATCTTGCAGAAAGAAGAAGTTGTGCGTGTAGCTAAGATGGCACTGCAGACAGGTCAAAATCAAGTAAAGATAAACGGAGTTGAGATTCAGGTGTTTTCTAGTGAAAAGGGATTGGAGGTCTACCATGGTTCAGAACAGTTGTTGGCGATCAAAGAGCCTTAAAATCAAGGCTTTTACCCTGTTAGAATCCCTGATTGCCCTCATTGTCATCAGCGGAAGTTTACTCCTCTTTCAAGCTATGAGTCAGCTCCTCATTTCAGAAGTTCGCTACCAGCAGCAAAGCGAGCAAAAGGAGTGGCTCTTGTTTGTGGACCAGCTGGAGGCAGAATTAGATCGTTCGCAATTCGAAAAAGTGGAGGGCAATCGCCTCTATATGAAGCAGGATGGCAAGGAAATTGCGATAGGTAAGTCAAAATCGGATGATTTTCGAAAAACTGATGCCAGTGGACGAGGATATCAGCCTATGATTTATGGACTCAAATCTGCGCAGATTACAGAGGACAATCAACTGGTTCGCTTTCGTTTTCAATTTCAAAAAGGCTTAGAAAGGGAGTTCATCTATCGTGTGGAAAAAGAAAAAAGTTAAGGCAGGTGTTCTCCTCTATGCAGTCACCGTGGCTGCTTTCTTTAGTCTTTTGTTACAATTTTACTTGAACCGACAAGTCGCCCACTATCAAGACTATGCTTTAAATAAAGAAAAGTTGGTTGCTTTTGCTATGGCCAAACGAACGAAAGATAAGGTTGAGCAAGAAAGTGGGGAACAGGCCTTTAATCTGGGTCAGGTGAGTTATCAAAATAAGAAAACAAGCTTGGTGACAAGGGTTCGTACGCCTAAGAGCCAATATGAGTTCATCTTTCCTTCCGTCAAAATCAAAGAAGAGAAAACGGATAAAAAGGAAAAAGTAGTGACTGATTCAAGTAATCAAGCAGAGAAGGAAAAATCAGAAGAGAAGGTTGAAAAGAAAGAGAATTCCTAGCCAATCAAGCTACTTTGTGCTAAACTAAAAATATGAAACATGATTTTAACCACAAAGCAGAAACTTTCGATTCGCCTAAAAATATCTTCCTTGCAAACTTGGTTTGTCAAGCAGTCGAGAAACAGATTAATCTTCTATCAGACAAAGAAATTTTGGATTTCGGTGGAGGGACGGGGCTATTAGCCTTACCTCTGGCCAAGCAAGCCAAGTTCGTTACTCTTGTAGACATTTCGGAGAAAATGCTGGAGCAAGCTCGTTTGAAAGCGGAGCAGCAAGACATCAAGAATATCCAGTTTTTGGAGCAAGATTTACTGGAAAAACCCTTGGAGAAAGAGTTTGATCTCATTGTTGTTTGTCGTGTTCTTCATCATATGTCTGATTTGGATGCGGCTCTCTCTCTGTTTCATCAACATCTGAGAGAAAACGGACAACTTTTACTTGCTGATTTTACCAAGACAGAAGCTAACCATCACGGATTTGAATTGGTTGAACTGGAAAACAGGCTAATTCAGCACGGTTTTTCATCTGTGCATAGTCAGATCCTCTATAGCAATGAAGACCTGTTTCAAGGAAATTACTCAGAACTCTTTTTAACAGTAGCCCAAAAATCACTCGCCTAGTCAGGGAGTGATTTTTCTATAAGGATGGAAAAAAGAAGGGAAATTTGATAAGATAGGAATATGGATTTTGAAAAAATTGAACAAGCTTATACCTATTTACTAGAGAATGTCCAAGTCATTCAAAGTGATTTGGCGACCAACTTTTATGACGCCCTGGTGGAGCAAAATAGCATCTATCTGGATGGTGAAACTGAGCTAGAGCAGGTCAAGGAAAACAATCAGGCCCTTAAACGCTTAGCGCTACGCAAAGAAGAATGGCTCAAGACCTACCAGTTTCTCTTGATGAAGGCTGGGCAGACAGAGCCCCTACAGGCCAATCACCAGTTTACACCAGATGCCATTGCTTTACTTTTGGTGTTTATTGTGGAAGAGCTGTTTAAAGAGGAGGAGATTACGATCCTCGAAATGGGTTCTGGGATGGGAATTCTAGGCGCTACTTTCTTGACCTCGCTTGATAAAAAGGTGGATTACTTGGGAATGGAAGTGGATGATTTGCTGATTGATTTGGCGGCTAGTATGGCAGATGTAATTGGTTTGCAAGCTGGCTTTGTCCAAGGAGATGCCGTTCGTCCACAAATGCTCAAAGAAAGCGATGTGGTCATCAGCGACTTGCCTGTCGGCTATTACCCTGACGATGCCGTTGCGTCGCGTCATCAAGTTGCTTCTAGCCAAAAACATACTTACGCCCATCACTTGCTCATGGAACAAGGACTTAAGTATCTCAAGTCAGACGGATATGCTATTTTTCTAGCTCCGAGTGATTTGTTGACCAGTCCTCAAAGTGACTTGTTGAAAGGTTGGTTGAAAGAGGAGGCAAGTCTGACTGCCATGATTAGTTTGCCTGAAAATCTCTTTGCCAGTGCTAAACAATCCAAGACGATTTTTATCTTACAGAAGAAAAGTGAAACAGCAGTAGATCCTTTTGTTTATCCACTTGCTAGCTTGCAAGATGCAAGTGTTTTAATGAAATTTAAAGAAAATTTTCAAAAATGGACTCAAGGTACTGAAATATAAAATAGATTTTGTTATAATAGATGAAAACGCTTAAAAAGGGGTATCATGTTATGACAAAAACAATTGCAATCAATGCGGGAAGTTCAAGTTTGAAATGGCAACTTTATCAAATGCCAGAGGAAAAAGTTCTTGCTAAAGGTTTAATTGAACGGATTGGTTTGAAAGATTCAATTTCAACTGTAAAATTTGACGGCCGTTCTGAACAACAAATTTTGGATATCGAAAATCATACACAAGCTGTTAAAATCTTATTGGATGACTTGATTCGTTTCGATATTATCAAGGCTTATGACGAGATTACAGGTGTTGGACACCGTGTTGTTGCTGGTGGAGAATATTTCAAAGAATCAACAGTCGTTGAGGGAGATGTTTTAGAAAAAGTTGAAGAGTTGAGCTTGTTGGCTCCTCTCCACAATCCAGCCAATGCAGCAGGTGTTCGTGCCTTCAAGGAGTTGTTGCCAGACATTACCAGTGTAGTTGTTTTTGATACTTCATTCCACACAACTATGCCAGAGAAAGCTTATCGCTACCCTCTACCAACAAAATATTACACAGAAAACAAGGTTCGTAAATATGGTGCCCACGGTACAAGTCACCAGTTTGTAGCAGGAGAAGCTGCAAAACTCTTGGGTCGTCCATTAGAAGACTTGAAATTGATTACTTGCCACATCGGTAATGGTGCTTCTATTACAGCTGTTAAGGGTGGTCAATCTGTCGATACTTCAATGGGATTCACTCCACTTGGTGGTGTGATGATGGGAACTCGTACAGGAGATATTGACCCAGCTATCATTCCTTACTTAATGCAATATACAGAGGACTTTAACACGCCTGAAGACATTAGTCACGTTCTTAATCGTGAATCAGGACTAATGGGGGTTTCAGGTAAATCTAGTGATATGCGTGATGTGATTGCTGCTATGGAAGAAGGGGACCACGATGCCACTTTAGCCTATGAAATGTATGTTGACCGTATCCAAAAACATATCGGTCAATACCTTGCAGTCCTAAATGGAGCAGATGCTATTATCTTTACTGCGGGTATCGGTGAAAATGCTGCAAACGTACGTGAAGATGTTATCTCAGGGATTTCTTGGTTTGGCTGTGATGTTGACCCAGAAAAGAACGTCTTTGGTGTGACAGGAGACATTTCAACAGAGGCAGCGAAAATTCGTGTTTTGGTTATTCCAACAGATGAAGAATTGGTCATTGCCCGTGACGTTGAACGCTTGAAAAAATAACTAAAATCAGAAAAAATATTCAGTACAAGGAGTTGGGAAAGAGATTTTTCCAGCTTCTTTTTCTGATGAACTTGTCCAAAACCTTGCTATGATTGGCTTTTTTGAAAAATATGGTATAATAGTAGTAATTTAATAGATGGAGTTGAGTTTTGAAGAAAAACTTTCGTGTAAAAAGAGAGAAAGATTTTAAGGCGATTTTCAAGGAGGGGACAAGTTTTGCCAATCGCAAATTTGTTGTCTACCAACTAGAAAACCAGAAAAACCATTTTCGAGTAGGTCTATCAGTTAGCAAAAAACTTGGGAATGCCGTCACTAGAAATCAAATCAAGCGACGGATTCGACATATTATCCAGAATGCAAAAGGGAGTCTGGTAGAAGATGTCGATTTTGTTGTCATTGCTCGAAAAGGGGTCGAAACCTTGGGATACGCAGAGATGGAGAAAAATCTACTCCACGTATTAAAATTATCAAAGATTTACCAGGAAGGAAATGGGAGTGAAAAAGAAACTACAGTTGACTAGTTTGCTAGGACTGTCCCTATTGATCATGACAGCCTGTGCAACAAATGGGGCAACTAGCGATATTACAGCCGATTCGGCTGATTTTTGGAGTAAATTTGTTTACTTCTTTGCGGAAATCATTCGCTTTTTGTCGTTTGATATCAGTATCGGAGTAGGGATTATTCTCTTTACGGTCTTGATTCGTACACTGCTTTTGCCAGTCTTTCAAGTGCAAATGGTGGCTTCCAGAAAAATGCAGGAAGCTCAACCACGCATTAAGGCGCTTCGAGAACAATATCCAGGTCGAGATATGGAAAGCAGAACTAAGCTAGAGCAAGAAATGCGTAAAGTCTTTAAAGAAATGGGTGTCAGACAGTCAGATTCTCTTTGGCCGATTTTGATTCAGATGCCGGTTATCTTGGCCTTGTTCCAAGCTCTATCAAGAGTTGACTTTTTAAAGACAGGTCATTTCTTATGGATTAACCTTGGTGGTGTGGATACAACCCTTGTTCTTCCGATTTTAGCAGCTGTATTTACCTTTTTAAGTACTTGGCTGTCTAATAAAGCCTTGTCTGAGCGTAATGGCGCTACGACTGCGATGATGTATGGGATTCCAGTCTTAATCTTTATCTTTGGGGTTTATGCTCCGAGCGGAGTCGCTCTCTACTGGGCAGTGTCCAATGCTTATCAAGTCTTGCAAACCTATTTCTTGAATAACCCATTCAAGATTATCGCAGAGCGCGAGGCCGTAGTACAGGCACAAAAAGATTTGGAAAATAGAAAAAGGAAAGCCAAGAAAAAGGCTCAGAAAACGAAATAATAAGGAGGAATCTGGTAATGGTAGTATTTACAGGTTCAACTGTTGAAGAAGCAATCCAGAAAGGATTGAAAGAATTAGATATTCCAAGAATGAAGGCTCATATCAAAGTCATTTCTCGTGAGAAAAAAGGGTTTCTTGGCTTATTTGGTAAAAAACCAGCCCAAGTGGATATCGATGCTATTAGTGAAACGACAGTTGTAAAAGCAAACCAACAAGCTGTAAAGGGAGTTCCAAAGCAAATTAATGATTTGAATGAGCCTGTTAAAACAGTCAGTGAAGCAACTGTTGATTTGGGGCATGTTGTAGAAGCAATTAAAAAGATTGAAGAGGGAGGCCAAGGGGTTTCTGATGAAGTCAAGGCTGAAATCTTAAAACATGAAAGACATGCCAGCACTATCTTAGAAGAAACTGGTCACATTGAGATTTTAAATGAATTACAACTTGAAGAAACTGCTCTCGAAGGAGAAGTAGAAACTCCTAATATTGAAAGCCAAGCCGAGCAAACTGAAAGTCAAGAATTAAAAGATTTGGGCTTGAAGGTGGAGCCAAGCTTTGATATTGAACAAGTAGCTACGGAAGTAGCGACTTATGTCCAAACAATCATTGATGATATGGACGTTGAGGCGACGATTTCAAATGATTATAACCGTCGTAGCATCAATTTACAAATTGATACAAATGAGCCAGGGCGTATTATCGGTTACCATGGTAAAGTTTTGAAGGCCTTGCAACTATTGGCTCAAAATTATCTTTACAACCGCTATTCAAGAACCTTCTATATTACAATCAATGTCAATGATTATGTTGAACACCGTGCAGAAGTCTTGCAGACCTATGCGCAAAAATTGGCGACTCGTGTTTTAGAAGAAGGTCGCAGCCGACAAACAGATCCAATGTCAAATAGCGAACGCAAGATTATCCATCGCATTATTTCACGCATGGATGGCGTGACGAGTTATTCTGAGGGTGACGAGCCAAATCGCTATGTTGTCGTAGATGCAGAATAAGCAAAGCAAAATCAGGTTAATCCTGATTTTTTGCTAGCTAGAGGAGATTAAACTAATGTTGAATAAGATAAGAGACTATCTAGACTTTGCTGGTTTACAGTACCGTAATCCTGATAAAGCGGGAGAAGAACGAGAGAAAATGATGGCATTTCGCCACAAAGGTCAAGAGGCCAGAAAGGCTTTTACAGAGCTAGCCAAAGCCTTTCAAGCAAGCCATCCAGAATGGCAACTCCAACAGACTAGCCAGTGGATGAATCAGGCGCAACGTTTGAGACCACATTTCTGGGTCTATCTACAGAGAGACGGACAAGTGACAGAGCCTATGCTAGCCTTACGTTTGTACGGGACATCTACTGACTTTGGAATTTCTTTGGAAGTCAGTTTTATCGAGCGTAAGAAGGATGAGCAAACTCTAGGCAAGCAGGCTAAAGTTTTAGAAATTCCAACCGTTAAAGGAATTTATTATCTAGCCTACTCTGATGGCCAAAGTCAACGGTGGGAGGCAAACGAAGAAAATCGTCAGGTCTTAGTTGAGAAGATAGGCAGTCAAGAAATCCGAAAAGTGTTAGTTAAAGCAGATATTTCTTTTATAGAAAATCAATCATTAGATGTGATTTTAGAAAAATTAGAAGAAGCTTATGAACGCTTGCTTCCCTATTATCAGGCGACAAGAGAGTAGAAAATAGATGACTTATATAGCGTCGAATTGTTTAATTGCTATTCTATGTATTTTTTCATATAATAGTAAAATAGAATGTGTGATTCAATAATCACCTCAAATAGAAAGGAAATTCTATGTCAAATCTATCTGTTAATGCAATTCGTTTCCTAGGTATTGACGCCATTAATAAAGCCAACTCAGGTCACCCAGGTGTGGTTATGGGAGCAGCTCCGATGGCTTACAGCCTCTTTACAAAACAACTTCGTATCAATCCCGCTCAACCAAACTGGATTAACCGCGACCGTTTTATTCTTTCAGCTGGTCATGGTTCAATGCTTCTTTATGCCCTTCTTCACCTTTCTGGTTTTGAAGATGTTAGTATGGATGAGATCAAGAGCTTCCGTCAGTGGGGTTCAAAAACACCAGGTCACCCAGAATTTGGCCATACAGCAGGGATTGATGCTACCACAGGTCCTCTAGGTCAAGGGATTTCAACTGCCACTGGTTTTGCCCAAGCAGAACGTTTCTTGGCAGCTAAATATAATCGCGAAGGCTACAATATCTTTGACCACTATACTTATGTTATCTGTGGAGACGGAGACTTGATGGAAGGTGTCTCAAGTGAGGCGGCTTCATACGCAGGTTTGCAAAAACTAGATAAGTTGGTTGTCCTTTATGATTCAAATGACATCAACTTGGATGGTGAGACAAAGGATTCCTTTACAGAAAGTGTTCGTGACCGTTACAATGCTTACGGTTGGCATACAGCCTTGGTTGAAGATGGAACAGACTTGGAAGCTATTCATGCTGCTATCGAAACAGCTAAAGCTTCAGGCAAGCCATCTTTGATTGAAGTGAAGACTGTTATTGGATACGGTTCTCCAAACAAACAGGGAACTAATGCTGTACACGGTGCTCCTCTTGGAGCAGATGAAACTGCAGCAACTCGTCAAGCGCTTGGTTGGGACTACGAACCATTTGAAATTCCAGAACAAGTTTATGCTGATTTCAAAGAACATGTTGCAGACCGTGGCGCATCAGCTTATGAAGCTTGGACAAAATTAGTTGCTGACTATAAAGAAGCGCATCCAGAATTGGCAGCAGAAGTAGAAGCCATCATCGACGGACGTGATCCAGTTGAAGTGACTCCAGCAGATTTCCCAGTCTTAGAAAATGGTTTCTCTCAAGCAACTCGTAATTCAAGCCAAGATGCCTTGAATGTTGTGGCAGCTAAGTTACCAACCTTCCTAGGTGGATCAGCTGACCTTGCTCACTCAAACATGACTTATATCAAGACTGACGGACTTCAAGACGATTCCAACCGCTTGAACCGCAACATTCAGTTTGGTGTTCGTGAATTTGCCATGGGAACAATCTTGAACGGGATGGCTCTTCATGGTGGACTTCGTGTATATGGTGGAACTTTCTTCGTCTTCTCTGACTATGTGAAGGCAGCTGTTCGCTTGTCAGCCTTACAAGGACTTCCCGTGACTTATGTCTTTACCCACGATTCTATTGCGGTTGGGGAAGACGGTCCGACTCACGAACCAGTTGAGCATTTAGCAGGTCTTCGTGCCATGCCAAATCTGAATGTTTTCCGTCCAGCAGATGCGCGTGAAACGCAAGCAGCTTGGTACCTTGCAGTGACAAGCGAAAAAACACCAACTGCCCTTGTATTGACACGTCAAAACTTGACTGTTGAAGAAGGAACAGACTTCGACAAGGTTGCTAAAGGTGCCTATGTTGTCTATGAAAATGCAGCAGACTTTGATACAATCTTGATTGCGACAGGTTCAGAGGTCAATCTAGCTGTCTCAGCAGCTAAAGAATTGGTTAGTCAAGGCGCAAAAGTTCGCGTAGTCAGCATGCCATCTACAGATGTATTTGATAAACAAGATGCAGCATACAAGGAGGAAATTCTTCCAAATGCAGTTCGCCGTCGTGTTGCAGTCGAAATGGGTGCAACTCAAAACTGGTACAAATATGTTGGTCTAGATGGTGCTGTTCTTGGTATTGATACCTTCGGAGCCTCTGCCCCAGCACCAAAAGTATTGGCAGAATATGGCTTTACTGTCGAAAATCTTGTAAAAGTCGTTCAAAACTTGAAATAATCCTAAAAATCAGGGCGCAAGCTCTGGTTTTTTCTTACTAGAAAAGTAAGGTACAATCTTGTAAAAATAGCTGAAATTTGATATAGTAGTCCTATGTAAAAGACAAAGGAGAATATAATGGAATCACAATATACATTTTTAATCATTCTTGTGGCTATGGTGGGCTTGATGTTCTTTACGCAACGCTCTCAAAAGAAACAAGCACAAAAACGTATGGAAAGCTTGAATAAATTACAAAAAGGCTATGAAGTTATTACAATCGGTGGACTTTACGGAACAGTCGATGAAGTAGATACTGAGAAGAGAACGATTGTTCTTGATGTAGATGGAGTTTACTTGACTTTTGAACTAGCTGCTATCAAGACAGTATTACCGCTGAAAGAAACAGCTTCACTCGAAGGTGCAATTGAAAAATAAGACGGGATTATTAACTCCCGTTTTTCTGTAAAAGAAAGGAAATGGGATGAAAAAACTAGTCTTTGTCTGTTTGGGAAATATTTGTCGCAGCCCTATGGCCGAGTTTGTTATGAAATCAATGACAGATAATTATGAAATCCAAAGTCGAGCGACTTCCTCTTGGGAACATGGTAATTCGATTCATAAGGGAACTCAAGGGATTTTTCAACAGTATCAGATTCCTTATGATAAAGGCAAGACATCGCTTCAGATTAGTAAGGAAGATTTTGAAGCCTTTGATTATATTATCGGTATGGATGCTTCAAATGTTTCTGACTTACGTCAGATGTGTCCAGCAGACTGTAAAGATAAGATTTACTCATTCGCGTCTGAAAGTGTTCCAGATCCTTGGTATACAGGAGATTTTGAGGAAACCTATCAGCGTGTTCAAGAAGGTTGTCAAGCATGGTTAGAACGTTTAGAGAAGGAGAGTGAAGGTGGAAAATCTTAAGAATTTTTACGAAAAGTACCGTGTCTATCTGACTCGTCCACGTTTAGAGCTTTTGGCAGTAGTTACCATTGTTTTCTGTGCCGTACTCGTCTTTTTTCTAAATATTCCCGGAAAAGGCGTTCTAAAGCTTGATAATGGAACGATTGTTTACGACGGCAGTCTTGTCCGTGGTAAAATGAATGGCCAAGGAACCATTACTTTCCAAAATGGAGACCAATATACAGGTGGCTTCAACAATGGAGCATTTAACGGAAAAGGCACCTTTCAATCTAAAGAAGGCTGGACCTACGAAGGTGATTTTGTAAATGGTCAGGCTGAAGGAAAAGGGAAACTAACAACAGAACAAGAAGTCGTTTATGAAGGGACTTTTAAACAAGGCGTTTTTCAACAAAAATAAAGCCTCCTTATCAAAGGAGGTATTGTTATCATCTAAAAGTAAGCGCTTACTAGAAAATCTATCTCTTTCCAAGTTCCTCTTCCAATCAAGCTTGTGAAATAAAAAATATTGGAAATTAATTTCACAAACTCTAAAGAAAAAACTTGATAAATAAAGAAAATGAGAAAAATTTCACAAACAGTAAAGAATTCTTTGTGAAATGTTTATGAAACTGTTTACAAAGTTAAAATAATGCGTTATAATAAACTTGTGAAAAAATTAACAAAGGATATCAATCCTTGAAAGCTATGGAGGAAAATATGGCTGATAAAAAAACTGTGACACCAGAGGAAAAGAAACTCGCTGCTGAAAAGCATGTCGATGGCTTGGTGCAAAAAGCTTTAGTTGCTCTTGAAGAAATGCGTAAACTCGACCAAGATCAGGTCGACTACATCGTAGCTAAAGCGTCAGTGGCAGCTTTGGATGCCCACGGAGAATTGGCTTTACATGCCTTTGAAGAAACAGGACGTGGTGTATTTGAAGATAAAGCAACTAAGAACTTGTTTGCTTGTGAACACGTAGTAAACAATATGCGCCACACTAAAACAGTTGGCGTTATCGAAGAAGACGATGTGACAGGATTGACCCTCATCGCTGAACCGGTCGGTGTTGTCTGTGGTATCACCCCTACAACAAACCCGACATCAACAGCAATCTTTAAGGCATTGATTTCATTGAAGACACGTAATCCAATCGTCTTTGCCTTCCACCCATCAGCTCAAGAATCATCAGCTCACGCAGCTCAAATCGTTCGTGATGCTGCGATTAAAGCAGGAGCTCCTGAAAACTGTGTACAGTGGATCACTGAACCATCTATGGAAGCAACTAGTGCCCTTATGAACCACGAAGGTATTGCAACAATCCTTGCAACAGGTGGTAATGCCATGGTTAAAGCGGCGTACTCTTGTGGTAAACCAGCTCTTGGGGTAGGTGCCGGGAACGTTCCAGCTTATGTTGAAAAATCAGCTAACATTCGCCAAGCTGCACACGATATCGTCATGTCTAAATCGTTTGACAACGGTATGGTCTGTGCATCTGAACAAGCGGTTATTATTGATAAAGAAATTTATGATGAATTTGTAGCAGAGTTCAAATCTTATCACACTTACTTTGTAAACAAAAAAGAAAAAGCTCTTCTTGAAGAGTTCTGCTTCGGCGTAAAAGCAAACAGCAAAAACTGTGCTGGTGCAAAATTGAACGCTGACATCGTTGGTAAACCAGCAACTTGGATTGCAGAACAAGCAGGATTTACAGTTCCAGAAGGAACAAACATTCTTGCTGCTGAATGTAAAGAAGTTGGTGAAAATGAGCCATTGACTCGTGAAAAATTGTCACCAGTTATCGCAGTTTTGAAATCTGAAAGCCGTGAAGATGGTATTAATAAAGCTCGTCAAATGGTGGAATTTAACGGTCTTGGACACTCAGCAGCTATCCACACAGCTGACGAAGAATTGACTAAAGAATTTGGTAAAGCTGTTAAAGCTATTCGTGTTATCTGTAACTCACCTTCTACTTTCGGTGGTATCGGGGACGTTTACAATGCCTTCTTGCCATCATTGACACTTGGATGTGGTTCTTACGGACGCAACTCAGTTGGGGATAACGTTAGTGCCATTAACCTCTTGAATATCAAAAAAGTCGGAAGACGGAGAAATAACATGCAATGGATGAAACTTCCTTCAAAAACATACTTTGAACGTGATTCAATTCAATACCTTCAAAAATGTCGTGACGTTGAACGTGTCATGATCGTTACTGACCATGCCATGGTAGAGCTTGGCTTCCTTGATCGTATCATCGAACAACTTGACCTTCGTCGCAATAAGGTTGTTTACCAAATCTTTGCTGATGTAGAACCAGATCCAGATATCACAACTGTAAACCGTGGTACTGAGATTATGCGTGCCTTCAAACCAGATACAATCATCGCTCTCGGTGGTGGATCTCCAATGGATGCTGCTAAAGTAATGTGGCTCTTCTACGAACAACCAGAAGTGGACTTCCGTGACCTTGTCCAAAAATTCATGGATATCCGTAAACGTGCCTTCAAATTCCCATTACTTGGTAAGAAGACTAAATTTATCGCGATCCCAACTACATCTGGTACAGGATCTGAAGTAACTCCATTTGCCGTTATCTCTGATAAAGCAAACAACCGCAAATACCCAATCGCTGACTACTCATTGACACCAACTGTGGCAATCGTAGACCCTGCCTTGGTATTGACAGTTCCTGGATTTGTTGCTGCGGATACTGGTATGGACGTATTGACTCACGCGACTGAAGCTTACGTATCACAAATGGCTAGCGACTACACTGACGGTCTTGCACTTCAAGCCATCAAGCTTGTATTCGAAAATCTTGAAAGCTCAGTTAAAAATGCAGACTTCCACTCACGTGAGAAAATGCATAATGCTTCAACAATCGCTGGTATGGCCTTTGCCAATGCCTTCCTAGGTATTTCTCACTCAATGGCCCATAAGATTGGTGCGCAATTCCACACAATCCACGGTCGTACTAATGCAATTTTGCTTCCATACGTCATCCGCTACAACGGTACACGTCCAGCTAAGACAGCAACATGGCCTAAGTACAACTACTACCGTGCAGATGAGAAGTACCAAGATATCGCTCGTATGCTTGGACTTCCAGCTTCTACTCCAGAAGAAGGTGTGGAATCTTACGCAAAAGCTGTCTATGAACTTGGTGAGCGCGTAGGTATCCAAATGAACTTCAAAGCACAAGGTATCGACGAAAAAGAATGGAAAGAACATTCACGTGAATTAGCCTTCCTTGCTTACGAAGACCAATGTTCACCAGCTAACCCACGCCTTCCAATGGTTGACCATATGCAAGAAATCATCGAAGATTCTTACTATGGCTACAAAGAAAGACCAGGACGCCGTAAATAATTGTTATCAGCCTAGAGGCAGGAATTTCCTGTCTCTTTTTTGTAAAATTGAAAGATTGAAAATAATTTTTAGCTTTTCTATTTTCACTTTTCATTTTAAAAGGAAACCGGTAAATGACTAGGTAGACAAAGAAAGACAGCAGTATAGGCTTTCAAAGGAGAAAGAAAAATAAGTGAGGTGTAGACAAAAAACAACGCCCGTACTTGCAATTCAACTCAAATAGTTATATAATAGGTTTGTTGAAAGGTGATTTGTAGTGATTCAAGTTACTCTTTTCACAATAAAATTTTCATGATTTTCATAAGGAGGAAATCACTAATGGTAGTTAAAGTTGGTATTAACGGTTTCGGACGTATCGGTCGTCTTGCTTTCCGCCGTATCCAAAACGTAGAAGGTGTTGAAGTTACTCGCATCAACGACCTTACAGATCCAGTTATGCTTGCACACTTGTTGAAATATGACACAACTCAAGGTCGTTTTGACGGAACTGTGGAAGTTAGAGAAGGTGGATTTGAAGTTAACGGTAAATTCGTTAAAGTTTCTGCTGAACGTGATCCAGAACAAATTGACTGGGCTAACGACGGTGTAGAAATCGTTCTTGAAGCAACTGGTTTCTTTGCTACTAAAGCAGCTGCTGAAAAACACCTTAAAGGTGGAGCTAAAAAAGTTGTTATCACTGCTCCTGGTGGATCAGATGTTAAAACAGTTGTATTTAACACTAACCACGACGTTCTTGACGGTACTGAAACAGTTATCTCAGGTGCTTCATGTACTACAAACTGCTTGGCTCCAATGGCTAAAGCTCTTCAAGATAACTTCGGTGTTGTTGAAGGATTGATGACTACTATCCACGCTTACACTGGTGACCAAATGATTCTTGATGGACCACACCGTAAAGGTGACCTCCGTCGTGCTCGCGCTGGTGCTGCTAACATCGTACCTAACTCAACTGGTGCTGCAAAAGCTATCGGTCTTGTAATCCCAGAATTGAACGGTAAACTTGACGGAGCTGCACAACGCGTTCCTACACCAACTGGTTCAGTAACTGAATTGGTAGTTGTTCTTGAAAAGAACGTTACTGTTGATGAAGTGAATGCAGCTATGAAAGCAGTAGCCAATGAATCATACGGCTACACAGAAGATCCAATCGTATCTTCAGATGTTGTAGGTATGTCTTACGGATCATTGTTTGACGCAACTCAAACTAAAGTTCTTGACGTTGACGGTAAACAATTGGTTAAAGTTGTTTCATGGTACGACAACGAAATGTCATACACTGCACAACTTGTTCGTACTCTTGAATACTTCGCAAAAATCGCTAAATAATTCTTGAGTCGATAGAAAAGCAAGGCCTCTGGTCTTGCTTTTCTTATATGGAAAAATGGATGACACAATCATCCATTCTTTTTTAATTCTTTTTCAAAAGTATTTGAAAGGGTAGTGAAAGTTAGCTTCTCTAAAGTAAGTGGATGGGTAAAGGAAAGTCGAAAGGCGTGGAGCATAAGACGACTTGTCTTTGATTTACTATTATAGAGAGGATCACCCAGGATAGGAAGATCATGATGGGAAAGGTGGACACGAATCTGATGGGTTCGCCCTGTCTTTAGTTTGCAACGAACCAAGGAAGTTCTGTTTGGGAATTGTTTTAATCTGCTTACATGTGTTTCAGCATATTGCCCATTTTTTGTATCAACTATTCGCTTTCTGCGATCATGACGATCGCGTCCGATTTTATCCCTGAAAACAAGCTCTTTGCTGTTGATATGTCCGTCGACCTGTGCCCAATATTCCCTAGAAATCTCTTTTTTCTCCAGTAAGCGATTGAGAATAGGCAGAATAAAAGGATTTTTGGCAAAGAGAACTAAGCCACTGGTTTCCATGTCCAGACGATGAACGACATAGCAGGTTTGGTCAACATAGGCACTGACATGGTTCAGAAGGGCGATTTCGTTTGGCTGATTACCATGCGTTTTCATCCCCTCTGGTTTATTTACAATAACTAAGTGTTGATCTTGATAAACCTCTTGAACGAGGTCAGGATTGCCCCAAGGGATTTCTTTTTCGGGATAATCTTCCTCGTCAAAAGTTAACTGGCAAACATCTCCAGGATTTACGATTTCGTTCCAGTGGACTTCTTCTTGATTTATCAAAATATGTTTCTTGATTCTCAAAAAATGACGGATTTTTCTAGGGATGAGGAGTTGTTCCTCAAGTAATTGCTTTACCGTCATTTGAGGTAGAGAGTCTGGTAATGTAAATGTGAATTGCATACAGATATTGTAACAAAAAAAGCCCTATTTGGATAGGAAATAGCTAAATTCTTGTCTTCCTATGATGAAGATGATAAAATAAACGCATGAAATTAGATAAATTATTTGAGAAATTTCTTTCTCTTTTTAAAAAAGAAACAAGTGAATCAGAGGATTCTGATTCTACTAGCTTACGTCGCTCTCGTAGTGATCGAAAAAAATTAGCCCAAGTGGGTCCAATTCGAAAATTCTGGCGTCGCTATCATCTAACAAAGATTGTTATTATACTGGGGTTGAGCGCAGGCTTACTAGTTGGAACCTATTTGTTTGCTGTAGCCAAGTCAACCAATGTTAACGATTTGCAAAATGCCTTGAAAACTCGGACTATCATTTTTGACCGTGAAGAAAAGGAGGCAGGTGCCTTGTCTGGTCAAAAGGGAATCTACGTTGAACTGACTGACATCAATAAAAACTTGCAGAATGCTGTTATTGCGACAGAAGATCGTTCTTTCTATAAAAACGACGGGATTAACTATGGGCGTTTCTTCTTGGCTATTGTAACTGCTGGACGTTCAGGTGGTGGTTCTACTATTACCCAACAGCTGGCTAAAAACGCCTATTTGTCACAGGATCAAACAGTCGAGAGAAAAGCAAAAGAATTTTTCTTGGCTTTAGAATTGACTAAAAAATATAGCAAAGATCAGATCCTAACCATGTATCTTAACAACGCCTATTTTGGAAATGGTGTGTGGGGTGTAGAAGATGCGAGTAAGAAATACTTTGGAGTTTCTGCATCAGAAGTGAGTCTGGATCAAGCTGCTACTCTAGCAGGGATGCTTAAAGGGCCAGAGCTGTATAATCCTTTGAATTCTATAGAGGATTCTACCAATCGTCGCGATACTGTTTTGCAAAATATGGTTGCAGCGGGTTATATTGATAAAAATCAAGAAACCGAAGCTGCAGGAGTTGATATGACCTCGCAATTGCAAGATAAGTATGAAGGAAAAATTTCAGATTACCGTTACCCCTCTTATTTTGACGCGGTGGTTAATGAAGCCGTTTCTAAGTATAATCTAACCGAGGAAGAAATCGTAAATAATGGCTACCGCATTTACACAGAGCTGGACCAAAACTACCAAGCAAATATGCAGGTGGTCTATGAAAACACCTCACTATTTCCGAGGGCAGAGGATGGAACATTTGCTCAATCAGGAAGTGTAGCTCTCGAACCGAAAACAGGGGGAGTTCGTGGGGTTGTCGGTCAAGTTGCTGACAATGATAAAACTGGATTCCGTAATTTCAACTATGCAACCCAATCCAAACGTAGCCCTGGCTCTACAATTAAGCCTTTAGTTGTCTATACGCCAGCAGTTGAAGCAGGCTGGGCTTTGAACAAGCAGTTGGATAACCATACCATGCAGTATGACAGCTATAAGGTAGATAACTATGCAGGGATCAAAACGAGTCGAGAAGTTCCGATGTATCAAGCCTTGGCAGAATCACTTAATCTACCTGCTGTTGCTACTGTTAATGATTTGGGTGTTGATAAGGCTTTTGAGTCAGGAGAAAAATTTGGACTCAACATGGAAAAAGTCGACCGTGTTCTCGGCGTCGCCTTGGGAAGCGGTGTTGAAACCAATCCTCTGCAAATGGCTCAAGCATATGCTGCCTTTGCAAATGAAGGTTTAATGCCTGAAGCTCATTTTATTAGTCGAATTGAAAATGCTAGCGGACAGATTATTGCAAGCCATAAAAATTCACAAAAACGTGTGATTGATAAATCTGTAGCTGATAAGATGACCAGTATGATGTTAGGGACATTCACAAACGGAACAGGTATTAGTTCATCTCCTGCAGACTACGTTATGGCAGGGAAAACTGGGACAACTGAAGCTGTTTTTAATCCTGAATACACAAGTGACCAGTGGGTAATTGGTTATACACCTGATGTAGTGATTAGCCACTGGCTTGGTTTTCCGACCACTGATGAAAATCACTATCTAGCAGGTTCTACATCAAACGGTGCAGCCCATGTCTTTAGGAATATTGCAAATACCATTTTACCTTATACACCAGGAAGTACCTTTACAGTTGAAAATGCTTATAAGCAAAATGGAATTGCACCAGCTAATACAAGTAATCGGGTAGAGAGCAATGAAACAAATCAGAAGGATGATACTCTATCTGATATTAGAAGTCGTGCTCAAAATCTAGTAGATGAGGCTAGTCGTGCTATATCGGATGCGAAGATTAAGGAAAAGGCTCAAACAATATGGGATTCGGTAGTCAATCTATTTCGTTAAGATGCTTGTCAAAGCCTAGCTTTCTTGTTATAATAGATAAGATGGAGGCGTTATGGCATTAAAAAAAGCAAGCCTAGCTTGTGCGGTTTGTGGTTCGAGAAACTATTCAATCAAGATCAGCGGAAACCCCAAGCCTACACGACTAGAAGTAAATAAATTTTGTAAGCATTGTGGCAAGTACACTACACACAGAGAAACGAGATAGGAGAGAGCGATGCGTTTTATTGGAGATATTTTTAGACTTCTTAAAGACACAACATGGCCAACTCGCAAGGAAAGCTGGAGAGATTTTCGTTCTATCATGGAATACACTGCTTTCTTTGTTGTGATTATTTATATTTTTGACAAGTTGATTGTTTCAGGATTGATTCGATTTATTAACATTTTTTAGAAGACTAGTGGCATTAACCACACTAAAAGTTTTCTATTTATGAAAGGAAGTATCATGGATAGTTTTGATAAAGGATGGTTTGTCTTACAAACTTATTCTGGTTATGAAAATAAGGTAAAAGAAAATCTATTACAACGTGCGCAAACCTATAATATGTTGGATAATATTCTACGCGTTGAAATTCCAACACAGACAGTGCAAGTTGAAAAAAATGGAAAGAGAAAAGAAGTAGAAGAAAATCGCTTTCCGGGTTATGTTCTTGTAGAAATGGTGATGACAGATGAAGCTTGGTTTGTTGTTCGAAATACACCAAACGTTACAGGATTTGTCGGATCACACGGGAACAGATCAAAACCAACACCATTATTGGAACAAGAAATTCGTGATATCTTAGTTTCTATGGGACAAACTGTACAAGAATTTGACATCGATGTTGAAGTCGGTCAAACTGTACGCATTATCGATGGTGCTTTTGCAGATTATACTGGTAAGATTACAGAAATTGATAACAATAAAGTGAAGATGATTATCTCTATGTTTGGTAATGACACAGTTGCAGAAGTAAACCTAAACCAAATTGCAGAATTATAACCCCAAGAGAGGCGTGCCCTCTCTTTTTTGTGCAGTTTAGACGGTGTAGGGAACAGAATGGGGGAAATGGGAC